>DATDME010000001.1:0-7497 GCA_036518915.1 Candidatus Saccharimonadia bacterium
AGTAGGATCAGCAGGCCGGTGTAGGGGGTGGCGACGTTTCCCACGATCATCATCATAAGCGTCGCCAGGACCAGGTCAACCGCCAGCACCGTGACGGGCGAACTCAGCCAGCGGCTCTGGTACACGGCCGGAGCATACCGCAGCAGGTTATAAACCGCCGCGATCCCCAGCGCTAAGTAGGCGACATGGGCTTGCGGCGCCGCGTACGGAAACGTCACAACCAGGAGTAGCAGCGCCAACCAGCGCACTTGGCGGGTGATTCGCTCAAACGGCGACAGGCCGGGAACGCTCAATTGTGTGGCTGTTTGGCTTGCCATAAACCACGAATCGGCCTTGTTTATGTATCAGAGGTTTCGGTGGTGCGGGGCGGCAATCCGAGCATTTCACGCAGCCGCGCCATGACGTCACTAATCACCATCTGGGATTTAACGAGGTATTCGTCGGCCCCCAGGCTTTTGGCCTTCTGAATGTCTTCTGGCTGGCTCATGGCTGATAGCACCACAATTTTGGTGGTGGCAAATTCGGGCGTGTGACGGAGGATGTCAATGGTATCAAAGCCATTCAGCCGTGGCATCATGAGGTCCATGACAATCAGCTGTGGATGGAACTCCTTAGCAGCCTGGAGGGCCTCCTCGCCGTCATTACATTGCTTAACCTCAAAACCCTCGGCCTCCATGCGCATCTGGTACAGGTCGGCCAACGTGAGGTCATCTTCTACCATTAGGATACGTGGGTTGGATGTGACGTCGCTCATGTCAAAATCTTAGCATATATCTGGCTGGCCAGCGCAAAAAATACCGGCGCGAAAAGGCAGGTTTTGTTTTGCGTTTGCTATAGGCTCAGCAACCCCAGCTTGACCTCGATGCCTCCGCGGGCCAGCTTGACCGCGCCATCCCGCTTGAGTACGGCTAACTCGCGGCTGACGGTTTCGCGGGCCAGGCCGGTTTGGGCCGCCAGCTGGGCCTCGGTGACTTTAATAAACAATGCGCCGTTCTCGGCCGGCTCACCCAGCCGCTCAGCCATGACCATCAGTTCAAACGCGACCCGGCTGGCGGCCGTGCCGCTCATGAGCCGGATCATTCGGCCAATCAGGCCGTCGGTGCCACGGTACACGCGCGCCAGCAAGTCAAGCGCCACTTGAGGCTCTTGCTCGAGCCAGGCGAGCACCTGGGTGGCCGGCGCCACCCGCACCCGCGTCGCCGCCAGCGCCTCAAAAAAATACTTGCTCGGCTGGCGGTTCAGGGCGTTGGACATCGGAAAGAAGGCGCCGGGCTTAAACATATTGCACATCACCCGGTTGCCGCTCGCGGTCAGGTCATATTCGCCCACCAGGCCGTCATCGAGGTAAAAAATCGGCAGCGGAGCCGGAGTGTCGGCTTGGATGATCGTCTCGCCGGCGCTATAACGGCGTTCGGGGAATTGCTGAAAATATGCTGCAACTTGGCGCCCTAAAATCGATGGCGACACCGGTTATTCCCTTCCCATAAGCTAAATGTGATAATTGTCACAGACAAAATCAGCACGTTAACCGTACCATGAGGCTGGTGAAAGCGCCAGTCGGCTCTCACCCCATGTCTGACAAAGCATTGCCAGGTCTGGTGCCATCCACTATCGTGGCGCTTACCTCTCGTTAATGCCCTGGGCAATGCAAAGCGCCCAAGCGACCCAAAGCGCTTGGGCGCTTGTTGTGTGAGCCAGGCCACAGACGACCCCAATGGCTGGGCGCACACTATTGGCTATACCGTCAGGAGGCGCATGATTCCGGTTTTTTCTCGTTGGTCTCATACCTTGTATACCGGTGTAGCTAAGCCGCTGCTCTTCCGCCGGCCGCCCGACGCCGTGCACGCCGATATGGTGCGCTTGGCCAGCCGGGCCCAACGCCTGACGCCGCTCCGCCAGGCCGTCGCGCGGTCATGGGCGTACCATAACCCCGCCCTGCTCAGCCAACAGCTAGCCGGCCTAACCTTTACGAACCCAGTCGGCTTGTCGGCCGGCTTCGACAAAAACTTTGAGCTGGTACCGCTCATGCGCGCCCTTGGCTTCGGCTTCATGGAAGGCGGCTCGCTCACCTACGAGGTTTGTGCCGGCAACCCCCGGCCCTGGTTTTACCGGCTGCCGCAGAGCCGTTCGCTGGTGGTCAACGCCGGCCTGGCCAACCAGGGTGTCGAGCGCATTGGCCGCCGCCTGCAGGGTTACCCGCGCGACCTGTTCACCGGCTTCCCGCTCAACATTTCCGTGGCCAAGACCAACTCGCCGGCGGCCGCCAGCGACGAGGCGGCCATCGCCGACTACTGCGGGAGTTTGTCGCACTTGGCATCTGCCAACCTTGGCCAGTTATACACCCTCAATATCTCGTGCCCCAACACCTTTGGCGGCCAACCCTTCACCACCTCCGCGCGCCTGGAGCGCCTGCTGGCGGCCGTCGACGACCTGCGGCTGACCCGGCCGGTGTTCATCAAAATGCCCAGCCACCTCGACTGGCCCGCCTTCAATGAGTTGACGGCGGTGGCGGCCCGTCACGCCAGTGTCACCGGCCTGACAATTAGCAACCTGGCCTACCGTGAGCAGGTCAAACTGGATGATGCCCTGCCCGAAACCATACCCGGTAAACTCAGCGGCCGGCCCACGTGGGAGCGGTCAAACCAGCTCATCCGTGCCACCCGCCTCGCCTATGGCGACCGTTTTCTGATCATCGGGGTGGGCGGGATATTCTCCGCGGCCGATGCCTACACCAAAATTCGCTTGGGCGCCAACCTCGTGGAGCTCATCACCGGCCTCATCTATGAGGGCCCGGCGCTCATCGGGCAAATCAACCACGGCCTGGCCGAGCTGCTGGCTCGTGACGGCTACACCAACATCGGTCAGGCCGTGGGCGCCGATCTATAGCCCCCGCAAAACAAAACGTGTGCCCTCACCGTGCTCGTGAGTTCAGGATCGATCGCTCCTCATTCGCTGTATCACCGGATACAGCTTACTCGGTCCGACCGATCCTGAATCACCCGAATCATCGGCGCGAAAAGACACGTTTTGTTTTGCGGGGGCTATACCTGCCCCTGTTTACTCGTCCGGCCAAGCATAAGCTATAATAAAACCATGGGCCCGCAAGAAGCAGTTGACCTCATTAATGCCGAGCACCACACGACGTACCGTGTCGAGGCCACCTACACCGGCGGCCAGGAGCAAGGTGCCTATCTGGTTGTGGACGCCACTGGCGCGCGGGCCGTTATGAAAGTGAGCAAAAACCCGCGCTGGGCCGACCAAGTCAAGCGGGGCAAAGCCGCCACCGACCAGCTGCGCACCCTGGGCTACCCGGTGCCGCAATACCTGATCATCGGTTCGGCCGATAACGGCTCGTATTGGGTGGAAACCGAACTGCCTGGCGGCCCAGTGCAGGGAGTCCCCACCGTCAACCAGGTGACTGACCTGTTGCGCCTCATCGACTTGCAGAAAGGCCAGGTCATTTCCGAAGTGCAGGGCCAAGACTGGGTGTGGTACATCACCGACGTCGTCTTCCGCGGTGAATCAGGTAATGTCCGCACCCTCATGCAGTTCTCGCCCCAAACTTCGGCGGTCGTCTCCGAGGCCGAGTCGCTGGTGGCCGGACTTCAGGGCGTGATGCCGCCCAAAACCGACCTCGTCCACGGCAACATGAACATCAGTCAGGTCTTATATACGCATGACACCGTCAGCGGGGTGGTCGACTGGGACCAAGCCGGTTACGGCGACCGGACCATCGATCTGGTTGGGCTGTGGTATTCCTTACTCGAGATGCCC
Organism: Candidatus Saccharimonadia bacterium; assembly: GCA_036518915.1. Classification (GTDB taxonomy): domain Bacteria; phylum Patescibacteriota; class Saccharimonadia; order UBA4664; family UBA4664. Next base: position 3,775 of record DATDME010000001.1, read on the forward strand.
TCGGCCCGTGACATCGTCATGCAGCACGTGCTGCAAATTTCGACCAAGCCAGCCATTTTGGTGTATGCGGTGGACAAGATTCTCGCCCGGGTGGCCTGGGAGGTTAATGCTTCTGGTGGCGACGTCACGCACCAAGTTAACCAGGCCAACCAGGCCATCGCCCTGCTGCGCGAACTCTAGCGGGGCCGGCTGCATGCTGTGCTTGCTGTGCTTGCTGGATGAGCCGGGTCAGTCGGCGGTGGCGGTGCGGTGCAGCCAGTACATGGCCGGCAGCACCACCACCGCCAGCACCGCGAACGCCAGCGCCAGCCAAATTTGGGCGCCGGCCGAAGATAGCAGATTATCTACGCGTAGTACGGGCCGCAGCAGGTAGGGCCACAGCGTCAAATACACGCTTAAGCATAGGCCGATAACCAGCGTGGCGCTGGCCAAAAAGTAGCGCCGCCGCCGCTCCGACGCCAGGCACACCACCCCGAGCACGGCGGCGGCCATCACCGGCCAGAGCAGGGCCAGTAGGCTGCGGCCGTCCAGCACCGAGCTATCCAGCACCAGCGCCAGTGGCAGCGTAAACAACGCCAAGAGCAGCGCCAACCAATAGCCCACCCGCGCCGCTTGACGGCTGGCGGCCCCGGGCGCGTAATAGTATCCGCCCCACAAGGCCGGCGGCAGGGCCGCCGCCAGCGCGCCAAGCGCGATCGCCAGGCCGGCGTGCTGCCACACATCATTACTGCCGGTCAGCAAAATGGTGGCGTTTTGCACCAGCAGCACCGGCACCGCGATGCTGGTGCAGACCAGCATCCAGGTGAGGCCTGGCCGGCGGTTAACGGCTTGGCCGAGCACCAGCAGCGTCCGCACGGCCAGCACCACGGCCGTCACGCCCCATAGCCCTTGCACCAGCGGCGCCAGCACCGCAAAGGCCGGCGTAAAAATCGTCAGTGTGGCCAGCACGGCCGCGCTCAAAAACAGATAGGTGCTTTCCCAAACCGGCGTGAGCCGCCCCAGGGCGTCCGGCGCTAATTTCCGCCCAGGCAGCACGGCCGCCAGTGGCATTCCAAAACTCACGCCGCCGATAATCGCAAACAGCATCACAAACGCCAGGGGAATGAGGGCTAACCAGGCTGCCAGGGTATACATCAGTGATTTTCCTGACCTAGACGGCTTATCTTATAATGCTTATGATTATATTCGTAATGGCTAGAGCAACGCAACCTGGTTCTGCAACGGTCGGCCGCCGCGTGGTCGTGGTGGGCGGCGGTTTTGGCGGTGTGCGGGCGACCGCGCAGCTGGCCGGCCACCACGGGCTGCATGTCACGCTCATCTCAAATCACCACACCTTCGCGTATTATCCGCAGTTTTATCACTCCGCCACCGGTGGGTCCCGGGCCGAGGTCGCCATTAAGCTGGGCTCAATTTTCCGCCGCCGCCCGGTCCACCTCGTGCATGACACTATCACCACCCTGGACGCCTTGGCTCACACCGTCACGGGCACGTCGGGCGCAACCTATGAATACGACTACTTGGTGCTGGCACTGGGCAGCGTCACCAATTATTTTGGCATCGACGGTCTTGAAGAATATTCCTATGACATCAAAACCATTGATGGCGCCGAACATTTCAAACGCCACCTCCACCGCGAGCTGCTAGATAGCCGCGGCGAAACCCGGCACTTTGCCGTGGTCGGCGGGGGACCGACCGGCGTGGAGCTCTCCGCCGCCATTGGCCACTACCTGCGCCGGATTGCCCGCCAGCACCGCCTGCCGGCGCCGCCCATTCACGTGCATCTGGTGGAGGCGGCGCCGCGCCTGCTGCCGCGGGCCGAGGCGGATTTTGCCGCGCGGGTGCAGCGCCAACTCGAGCGCCTCGGCGTCAGCATCCTCACCAATGCCATGGTGAAAAGCGAAACCATGCGCGCCCTCAACCTGCCCGACCGCACCATCCGCACCGAAACCGTGGTGTGGACGGCCGGCGCGGCCAATAATCCTTTTTACCAAGCCAATGCCGCCAGCTTCACTCTCAACAAAGCCGGACGGGTGGTGGTAGACGACCACCTGCTGGCCGCGCCCCACGTGTATGTGCTGGGCGATAACGCCGACACGCCTTTTAGCGGGTACGCCCAAACCGCCATCCGCGACGCCAACTTTGCCGCTCAGGATATTTGGCGGACCGTGCGCGGCCACCCCAGACCGGCCTACCGCCCGGTCAAGCCGGTCAACGTCATTCCGGTGGGGCAGCACTGGGCGGCGGCGGAGTGGGGCCCGTTCCGGGTGTATGGCTACCTTGGCTACCTGTTGCGCCGCGCCGCCGACCTCATTGGCTACGCCGACGTAGAACGCTGGCCGGCTGCCCTGCGCGTCTGGCTGCAAGACGGCGCCCACGCCAACGGCTGCCGCATTTGTGCCCAAACCCCGGGACCGCGGGTATGACGATGACGATGCGCCCACCCTCCGGCCACCCAGCCGCCGGCAGTCCGCCCGCCGGCAGTCCACCCGGCAGTCCGCGGGACGTCAGCTCGCCCACCGGCCTCACCCGCGCCCAGGCCGCGGCCTTGCTGCGGCAAGTGGGCCCCAATGTCCTCAATGTCACCAAGCGCCGCCCGCCCGCCTTGGAATTTCTGCGCCGGTTCGGCAATCCGCTCGTGCTAATCCTCATTGGCGCCGCGACGCTCTCGGCCTTCCTGGGTGACCGCGCCAGCTTCGTGATTATCATCGCCATCGTGCTGGTAAGCACCGTGCTAGACTTTGCGAACACCTACCGGTCGGAAAAGGCCGCCGAGGCCCTCAAGGAGCGGGTGCGGGTGGAAGCCGAGGTCAAACGCGACGGCCAATTTGTCAGCCTGCCGCTTGCCGACCTGGTGCCGGGCGACGTGGTGCGGCTGGCCGCCGGCAAGCTCATCCCGGCCGACGGCCGCATCCTCGAAGGCAAAGACCTGTCGGCCAATGAATCGGCCCTCACCGGCGAGTCGTTCCCCCAGCCCAAGCCTGCCAACGCCCCGGTCTATCTGGGATCAAGCATTGCCAGCGGTGAGGGCCTCATGGTGGTTACCGCCACGGCCCAGCGCACTAAATTTTCGCACGTCGCCAGCGCCCTCGGCGCCAAAGGCGGCCCCACCGAGTTTGACCGCGAAATCAACGATTTTAGCCTCCTCATCATCAAAATCACCAGCTTCCTGGTATTGTTCATTTTTGCCGTGAATGCCCTGTTCCGGCACGATCTCCTGGAATCGCTGCTGTTTAGTGTAGCCTTGGCGGTTGGCCTGACGCCCGAACTATTGCCGCTCATCATCACCCTGAACCTCACCAAAGGCTCGCTGGCCATGGCGCGGCACGGCGTGATCGTGAAGCACCTCAGCTCCATCCAAAACCTCGGCTCCATGGACGTGCTCTGCACCGATAAAACCGGCACCCTCACCGAAGATCACATCGCCCTCGTGCGCCACGTTGATGGCTTTGGCCATGATTCGGCTGATGTCTTGCTTTTCGGTTATTTGGCGAGTGTCTACACCACTAGTTTTCGCAACCCGCTCGACGACGCCGTGCAGCGCCACCGCGTCAACATCAAAACCTACCGCAAACTCGATGAAATCCCCTACGATTTTGAGCGCAAACGCGAGTCTGTGGTGGTGGAACACGGCCGCGGCCGGCTCCTGGTCACCAAGGGCGCGCCGGAAGAAGTCATGCGCGTATGCGCCCACTACGCCGACGGCCGCCCTTTTGAGGCCGTTAA
>DATDME010000002.1:0-19878 GCA_036518915.1 Candidatus Saccharimonadia bacterium
AGCCTCAAACCGAATTATTGCTGGTATTCGTATTGTCTCCGAGCATGCCATTGGTGGAATGAAGCGCTACCGGGCAGCAGCTGAAGTCTACCGCAACCACCGGCCCAACATGGATGACCTGCTTATGAGGGTTTCCGCCGGTCTGTGGAACTTTCATCTCCAACAAACAACCTAGCCTCATCAAAATGGGGATGGATTGGTTGGGTGAGATTAATTGGCTACAAGTTTAGTAGTCACAACGCCAAACATAGATATACTATCTAAGAATAGCGTGGAGCAAGAAGGAATACTGTGGATAAAAAATGTGTCATCATCGTAGACGGATCACTGCCGGCTGGGATCATAGCCAATGCGGCCGCTTGCCTAGGTTTCAGTCTAGGAAGTGTTTTACCGGATGAAGTTGGCCCAGCTCAGGTTGACGCCAGCGGTACGCAACATGGGGGCCTGCTGAGCATACCTATTCCAATACTCACTACGGATTCCAAGCAGCTCCACAGCATTGTCGCCAGCGCGTACGAGGCGGATCTCGATCATGTGTATGACATGTCCGAAGCGGCCCAATCGTCCAAGACCCAGCAGGAATACGGTGACAAAATCCAAAAGATAGCAGCGGGAGATATGAAGTATTGGGCGGTGGCTTGTTATGGGCCCAAGAAGACGGTGAATAAGCTATGTGGTAGTTTGCCGCTCTACAGGGGATGAAAATAGCTTGCATATAACTTGCGCCTTTTAAGCTCTAGCTCTTTGAATAAGATAACCGAGCAGTAACTAAGGGCAATCCCGCGGATATCCGCAGGCGTGTTACACACTAAGTCTTGACAGTACCCGCCTTGATCGTTCACTTGCGCTTAAGACTGCCGATCACCATTCCAGTGTTCACCGATCACGCTCGCCACGGTAGTGCTCTTCTAAATCTTGCAGCCGGCGGGCGTAGGCCTCCAGCACGTCTTTGTCCTCGGTTAAGAGCGCCATGGTGACGCGGGTCCACTCGGTGAGCTTGGGCAGGTCGTCGTGGGTGAGCTCGTCTGGCTGCTTGGCCAAATGGAACAGGATATGCCGGGCCACAAACCGCCGCGCGGCCGGCCCCAGGTAGTCTTCGTTGATGGCCACGACAGCCTCAAAAATTTGCCCGCTCATAACGCCTCCTCCCCGCTCATAACGCCTCCTCAATGAGGGCTAGCTTACTGGCGCCCCGGGCAACGAGCAAACCGCCAACGGCATAAATCGCCACAAACAGGTAAATAAGCAGCGAAAGGGTGGCCAGACCCAGACCGCGCAGGGCGGGGGTATTGAGCAAAACCAGCTCCACCAAGATGGTAAACCCGATTGACGCCGCCAGGCCGGCCGCCAACCAGCGCAGCGCCGCCCGGTACACGCTGCCCTTGGCGAACCGGCTGTAACGGTAGACGAAAAAGACGGCGGTCAGGCCCAGCCCCCAGGCAATAATCGACGGCAGGATGAGCGTGAAGAGCAGCACCGAGTGAGGCACCGCGAAGAACGGCACACCATCCGGGCTGGTGCCGTCGGCCTTGGTGCCAAAGAAAATCGTCACAAAAATTACCACAAACACGCAATAGGCCAGCCACCGGAGCGTCGTGCTATGGTAGCTTGGCTCAACTGGCACCCGCTTGATCAGGCGGACCGAACCAAGGTAGAGCAGGCTAAATGCTACCACCAGCAGCGCGACCGGCAAGTGATTGCGCACAAACACCGCCGGCAGCACCAGCGCCGAGTGAGCAAACATGGCGGCCAAGCGGGGCAGGATCATGAGCGCCAGCACGTAGGCAAACAGCCAGCCCAAGCCTTGCGCAATCCGCGAAAACGCCGGCCCTTCCGGCGTCTTGGCCACCAGCCGGGCGTACCGGGCGAACCGCATTATCGATTGCGCCGCCAGCAGCCAAATTACCAGAATGGGCAATGCGAAGGTCAGACGGATAATATTAAGCGTGACATAGTCAAGCTGGTAGGATTGACTGGCCGAAATGTGCGCCATCACCACCGACAGCGTATACACGGTCCACACCGCCATCACCAGCCCATACACATACCAAGGCCCGTTTGGCCGAAGCAGGCTCATCTTCATGACTGACCCCTTGTTATTGGTAGCACCACCCGGAAGGCCGAGCCTCCATGCCGCCGCGATTGCACGCTAATCGTCCCTCGATGCAAAGTGACGATGTTGTGGGCCAGGTATAAGCCGAGGCCAGACCCGCCCACGGAAGCCGATAGCTCATTGTCAATCCGCGTGAACTTGGTAAATAACTGCGGAATGTCTGACTTGGCGATCCCTACGCCGGTGTCTTGTACGTCGATGACTGCAAAATCGCCGCTCCGGCCGACGCGCACCTGAATGCGGCCGCCCAGCGGGGTGTACTTGCTGGCATTGGACACCAGGTTATCAACCACCATGCGCAGCTTTCGGGGGTCAGCCCACACTACAAGTGGCTTGCGGCTGCGGAACGTCACCTGCTGACGGCGGTGTTTGATTTCCGCGGCCTGCTCGGCCAGTGTCTCGCGCACCAGACCGGTGAGGTCCGTGGGCTCCAGTTCAAGCTCCATGCGGCCCGCGTCAATGCGCGCCACGTTTAAGATGTCCTCAATGATTTGCAGCTGACGGTCATTGCCGGCAATGGCCTTCTGCAGATAACGCTTCTGCAGGTCAGTCAGCTCGCCAAAATCGCCGTCGGCTAGCATCGAGAGTATAGCTCGCACCCCCGAGGCCGGCGTGCGCAGCTGGTGCGACGCCAGCGTCACGAATTCGTCCTTGGCGATCTCCAACTGCTTGTCCTTGGTGATATCGCGGAACAGCTCAATGGCGCCGAGCGGCCGGCCGTCCACCAAGATCGGCGACACCGTCGCGAACACCGGCATGAGCGAGCCGTCCTTCCTGATGTAATGCAAAAGTTCTGATACCGCCTCACCCGACGTTAGCGCCCGGACGACCGGCCGCGACATGCTGGGAATAGGATTGCGGTGTTGGTCAGTGGCGACGACCGCGCCCGGGAACCAGGCCCCCAAGAGCTCGCTCTCTTGGTAGCCGAGCGCCTCGACCGCGTAGGGGTTTACCGCCGTAATCAAACCGTTGTCATCAATCGCGATCAGCCCCTCGCCCATGCTGTCAATCACTGCCCGAACCGTGACACTGCTGTCCTCGAGGCGGCCGGCACGGTTGCCCATAATCCTCCCGCCTATGATTTTACAGTTCCCACAATAGCCCCTTCGCGGGTGTGAACCAAGTGTAAAATTGCCGAAACCGCAGCGCAACGGGCGGTGCTGTATAGTTAAAATTATGCAAAGCCTGCGCCAGCTCTACCGTCAATTCCGGTCGGGATGGCTGTCCGTCACCCTGTTTTATGCCCTGCTGCTCGGCCTAGTGTTTGGCTTGTATGTGTGGGCGACGCGGCACCTTGGGGTCACGCTGCCGCCAGCTGCCCGGGCCCTGCCGATTGTGGTGGCGCCAGAGAGGCTGTGGGTGGGCTTAAACGCCGTTTGGCTCATCTTCGCATGGGGATTTACGCTGCAGCTACTGCTGGGATTGGTGTGGATTTGGCGCCGCCACCCCAAAGACGGCAACCTCGGGTTTTTACTGCGGCGCGGCGTGTGGCTGAGCGCCCACGCCGGCATTTTTGAGGAGCTCATCTTCCGCTACTATGGATACTTTGCCCTGGTTCTCGGCCTAGTGGCCCTCGACCGCTGGACGGCCGGGCGGCTGGCGCAGGCCGTGGCTGCCTGGGTCAACCCGCTGGTTAATGTAGTCACCCTCGGCCAGTTTGCTGACCAGTTTAACGCTGCCAGCTGGCCGCTCGGCCTGGCCGCCATCATCGGCGCCTGGTTCTTTCGCAACGCTCATGTGCACTATGGACCGCTCGCCAAGGCTAATGTGTGGGTGATCGGCGTGATCATGTTTTGGCTGATGCTCCACTATGGGCTGGTGACGGCCATGGCCGCGCACATGCTCTATGATGTGGCCGTCTTTTTGGCGGTGGCGCTGATTAGCCCACTGCAGCCGCGCCACTAATTCATCACTTTCCGGCGAGCCTAAAGCGTGCTACCCTTAGACACTATGGAAATTACGATCACCTCGCGCACCGAATCTACTGCTGAATTCACCGTCACCGTTGGGGCGGATGAACTTCGCGATATCAAAACTGAAGTTTACGACCACCTGCGACTGCGGGTGAAGGCCGCCGGCTTCCGGCCCGGCAAGGCGCCCGATATGATCATCGAGCGCGAGCTGGGCTTCAACACCGTGCAGGCCGAGGTAATTGACCACGCCCTGCAGCATACCTACATCCAGGCCGTCCGGCAGGAGGACCTGCAAGTGGTGTCGCAACCCAAGGTGAGCATTGAAAAGTTTGTGCCCTACGACGAGCTCGTCTACACCGTCAAAGTTGAGCTGTTGGCCACGCCCAAGCTGCCTGATTTCAAGAAGCTCAAGGTTAAACGCCCGGCCGTGACCGTTGACGAGGCTAAGGCCAACCAGATGGTTGAAGACCTCCGCCGCCGCGAAGCCGTCCGCCTTGATAGTGAACAGCCCGCCAAACAAGGCGATGAAATGAACTTTGATTTCAGCGGCACCAAGGACGGCGTGAAAGTGCCGGGCGCCAGCGCCAAAAACCAAACCTTGCAGCTGGGCTCGGGCAACTTCATCCCCGGCTTTGAAGATGAGCTGATTGGCCTGAGGAAGGGCGATGACAAAACCTTCGGTATTCGCTTCCCCAAGGAGTATCACGAATCTTCCCTGGCTGACCAGGTCGTGACGTTTGAAATTCATGTCAACTCGGTGACCGAGCTGGTCCTACCCGAGGTGGACGACGAGTTTGCCGCCAAAGTCGGACCCTTCAAGACTGCCCAGGAGCTCACCGACGACATCCGCGACCAGCTGCGCACCGAGGCCGAGGAAACCGCCGCCCGCGAGTACGAAAAAGCCGTGCTCGATAAGCTCCTGGCCGACAGCACCTACACCACGCCAGAGTCCCTCGTGCGCCAGCAGCTCACCCGCATGGAAGCTGAGCTGGAACAAAACCTGGCCTACGCCGGCCTTAATTTCGAGAAATACCTCGAGCTCACCAAGAAATCCCGCCCCGAAATTGAAGCCGAAATGCGCCCCGAAGCTGAGCGCCGTGTCGCCCTGGCCCTCGTCCTCACCGAAGTCGCCCAAGCCGAAAAGCTCGACGTGGCCGCCGCCGAACTCGACGCCGAAATTGACCGCCTCAAGGCGCAGTACCCCGATGCCGCCACCCAAAAAGAGCTAGATAACCCATCCACCCGCGAAGAGGTCTACAACCACCTCATGGCCAGCAAGGTTATCGCCAAGCTGCTCGAGTACGCCGAAAGCAAGTAGTTGGCACTCGCACTGTTTGAGTGCTAATATGGTGTCGAGGAGATTTTGTACATGAACCAGCGCAACGCATCAATTTTAGTGCCCACCGTGATCGAAAAAACCGCCCTGGGCGAGCGGGCCTACGATATTTATTCGCGCCTGCTCAAAGACCGCATCATTTTTTTGGGGACCGAGGTGGACGACACCGTCGCCAACCTGGTAATTGCCCAGCTGCTGTTTTTGGAAAGCGAAGACGCCGAAAAAGACATCAAGCTCTACATTAACTCGCCGGGCGGCAGCGTCTACGCCGGCCTCGCCATGCTCGACACCATGAACGCCGTCAAGCCAGATGTGAGCACCATCGTGGTGGGCATGGCCGCCAGCATGGGTGCCGTGCTGCTCTCGGCCGGGGCCAAGGGCAAGCGTTTTGCGCTGCCTAACGCCAAAGTCATGATCCACCAGGGCTCGGCCGGTTTTTCTGGCACGCCGTCGGATATTGAGATTACTGCCCGGGAAGTGCTAAAGTCACGGCAGAAGCTCGACGAAATCCTGGCCGAACGCACCGGAAAACCGATTGACGAAATCCACCAAGACACCGACCGCGACTACTGGATGAGCTCCGACGAAGCCATGGCCTACGGCCTGGTCGACCACATCATCAAATAATTCCTAAACACAAAGGTACCTAGCTTGAAGAAGCGTTCGGCCCTGGGCATAGATATTGACGACGCCGTCTCAGTGGCGCGCAATAGCAATTTCAACCGGCTGTGGGGCTCGCAGATTCTATCGCAAGTCGCCCAGAACCTCCTGAACTTCGCGTTGATCATTCGGGTGTTCCAGCTAGCCCAGGGCACGCGCTTCGCCAACATTTCGGTGGCGCTCTTGATCCTCAGCTATGGGATTCCGTCGGTGATTTTTGCGGCGGCGGCTGGTGTGTTTGTGGATCACTGGAACCGCCGCAATGTCCTGTACATTGTGAACTTCCTGCGGGCGGTGCTGGTGCTGGGCTATATCCTGTTTGACCACCAGCTATGGGTTGTGTTGCTGTTGAGCTTCGTGATTTCTACCACCACGCAGTTCTTTGTGCCGGCGGAGTCGGCGGCCATACCATCGCTGGTCAGCCAACGCCAGCTGCTGCGGGCTAACGCCCTGTTTATATTTACGCTTTATGCCTCGTTTATCGTGGGATACTCGGCGGCTGCACCGGCCCTGGCGAGCCTCGGCCTCAATGGCCCATACTACCTGACCGCCATCATGTTTGCCCTAGCCGGCCTGCTCGACTGGTTCTTGCCAAACATGCAGCCTGAAAAAGTCATCGGCAAAATTTCCGCCAGCCGGCTGGTGCGCTACACCGTTAAAGAGGTCAACGACAACTGGAAGCTCATCCGCACCAACCACAACCTGGCCTTCCCCATGACCCAGCTGATAATTGCCCAGGCCATGTTGTCGGTGATTTTGGCCCTGGCGCCCGCCTTGTCTTTCGCGCTGCTGGGCCTGCCAATTGAACAGTCGTCGCACTACCTGATAATTCCGGCCGGGCTGGGCCTGATTGCTGGTGTCGTGGCCGTGGACCGGCTGGTGAAGATCTGGGGCCGCACCCGCATTATTGCTCTTGGTATGTTAACGGCCGCAGTTGGGCTCGTACTCACCGGCATGCTCGGCCGACTGCACGCCCCCGTGCACGGCCACTACCTGCTGACCAGCGACCAAGTTGGCATGCTCGTGGCCGTGCTGGCCTTTGCCCTCGGCATGCTCAACGCCATGATTTCCGTGGCGGCCCAAACCGTGCTGCAAGAAAACAGCTCTGAATCAAGCCGCGGCAAGGTGTTTGGAGCACTCACCATGCTGATTAACGTGGCTGCCACCTTGCCGGTACTGTTTGCAGGCGTCTTGGCCGACTTCACCAGCGTTACAAAAGTTATGATTGCTCTCGGCCTGATGCTGTTTGTGTTTGCGAGCTGGCAGGTTTGGCAGCTGCAGCAGGCCGGACGCCTCAAGCGTCCAGTCCGGGCCTAAAGCCGGGGCGGAACCGGCCCGGCCGGCAATCCATGCTCGTCTGCCGGCGACTATTGACAGATAAGCCCGACTCCGGCACACTACATATCAAGAGGATGCTTAAATCGAACAACTAGGGCCAAAGCGCCGTAGTTTTATGTGTTTAGAAAAACCTCGGGCCCAACACAAACATCCCGCCTTTGTTCGATAGGCGGCTCTCAAAACTAAATATGGTGAGTCGAGCAGTCCTGGCAAGGTGGCAGGGGACGGCTGGGCTCGCATAAGCATCAATCATCTCACTATTAAGGTAGAGGAGTAACAACTTGGCTCGTCCAGGCGCGCGCACCCGAAAAACTCTCAAAGACAACAAAGATGTCTTACCATTACCTAACTTAATTGAGATTCAGCTGGAATCCTTCAATTGGTTCATTACCGAAGGCCTAACTGAACTCTTCGCCGAGATTAATCCGATCGAGGACTTTACCGGCACATCCCTCGCGTTGTACCTCCGCGACTTCCACTTTGAGGAGCCCAAGTACAACGAGAAGACCGCCAAAATCAAGAATGCCAGCTACGAAGTGCCGCTCAAGGCCAAGGCCGAGCTGGTGAACAAGCAGACCGGCGAGGTTCGCGAGCAGGAAATCTTTTTGGGTGACTACCCGTGGATGACCGATCGCGGCACCTTTGTGATCAATGGCGCCGAGCGCGTCGTGGTCTCGCAGCTTGTACGAAGCCCCGGCGTGTTCTTCACCAGTGAGCGCACCGGCGGCACCGAACTGTTTGGCGCTAAGGTTATCCCGAGCCGGGGTGCCTGGTTGGAGCTTGATACCTCCGCCACTGGCGTCATCAGCGTAAAAATTGATCGCAAGCGCAAGCTCCCCATCACCACGCTGTTGCGGGCGTTCGGCTACGCCAGCGACAAAGACATTACGGACCTGTTTAAGGACGTCGACACCGGCGAAACCAAGTACATCCACGAAACCCTCGAGAAGGACCCGTCCAGCACGCCGTCTGAGGCCCTCATGGAAGTCTACCGCCGCATCCGCCCGGGCGACCTGGCCACCGTCGAAAACTCGAAGTCGCTCATTGAAGGCATGTTCTTTGACTTCAAGCGCTACGACTTCTCGAAGGTCGGCCGCTACAAGCTCAACAAGCGCCTTGGCCTCGACGTCCCCAACACCACCGAATTCCGCACCCTGCGCCGCGAAGACCTCGTTGCCATTGTGGCCGAGATCATCAACCTGCAAAACGGCAAGGGCAACGCCGACGACATCGACCAGCTGAGCAACCGCCGTCTGAAGATGGTCGGCGAGCTCATGCAGGCCAAGTTCCGCATTGGTTTGGCCCGGATGGAGCGCATCGTCAAAGACCGCATGTCAGTGTACGACACCACCACCGTCACGCCCGGCCAGCTCGTTAACGTCCGCCCGATTGTGGCCAGCGTCCGCGAGTTCTTCGCCAGCTCCCAGCTTTCGCAGTTCATGTCCCAGATCAACCCGCTCGACGAAGTCGTGCACAAGCGCCGCTTGAACGCCATGGGCCCCGGTGGTTTGAGCCGTGAACGCGCTGGTTTTGAAGTCCGTGACGTCCACAAGAGCCACTACGGCCGCCTCTGCCCGATTGAGACCCCAGAAGGCCCGAACATTGGTCTTGTGAGCAACCTATCGACCTACGCCCGCGTCAACGAGTACGGTTTCATTGAGACCCCGTACCGCATCGTGAAGCGCGAAGTGCCCACCACTGAAGCAGCCGGCGAAATTGCCCGTGGTTCGCTCAAGGCCGGCGACGCTGTTGTGGTGAAATCCGGCGAAACCATCACCGAAGCCGACGTTAAGCAGCTGAAGAAAGCCGGCGTTGAGAAGGTGAAGATTAAGCCGCGCGTGACCGACAAGACCGTCTACCTCGACGCCTCCGACGAAGAGCAGGCCGTCATCGCCGGTTACGGCGTGGCCACCGACAAAGATGGTTACTTCATTGACTCCCGTGTCGCCGCCCGTCTGAAGGGTGAGGCCGAGGAAGTTGACGCCTCCACCGTTGACTACATGGATGTTTCCTCCAAGCAGATCGTCTCGGTGTCCGCGTCACTCATCCCGTTCGTGGAGCACGACAACGCTAAGCGCGCGCTCATGGGTGCCAACATGCAGAAGCAGGCCGTAGCGCTCATTAAGCCGCAGGCGCCAATTGTTGGCACCGGCATGGAAGCCACCGTCGCTCGCGACTCGCACCAGGTGGTGCTAGCCGAGCAAGACGGCGTCGTGGAATCCGCCACTGCCACCGCCGTCACCGTGAAATACAAGAACGGCGATACCAAGACCTACGAGCTCACCAACTTCGCCCGTTCCAACGTTGGTACCTCCATCCACCAAAAGTGTGTAGTGGCCGCCGGTGAAGAGTTCAAGAAGGGTGAAGTGCTGGTAGATGGTATGTCCACCGACCACGGCGAGCTGGCCCTGGGCCAAAACGTGCTCGTGGCCTTCATGAACTGGAAGGGCTACAACTTCGAGGACGCCATCGTCCTCAGCCAGCGCCTCGTCCACGACGACCGCTACACCTCCATTCACATTGAAACCCACACCGTAGACGTGCGCGACACCAAGCTGGGGCCAGAACAGGTCACCCGCGACATCGCCAACGTCTCTGAGGACTCACTCAAGGACCTCGACGAAAAGGGCATCGTGCGCATTGGCGCCGAAGTGACCGCCGGCGACATCCTGGTTGGTAAGATCACCCCGAAGGGCGAGCAAGAGCTCAGCTCCGAAGAAAAGCTGCTTCGCGCCATCTTCGGCGAGAAGGCCCGCGACGTCAAGGATACCTCCTTGCGCCTGCCCAACGGCGAGCGCGGCAAAGTGGTGGACGTGAAAGTTTTTAGCCGCGAAAACGGCGACGAGCTGCAGGCCGGCGTCATCGAGCAGTACCACGTGTCCGTGGCTCAGATGCGTAAGATCACCATGGGCGACAAGATGGCCGGCCGTCACGGCAACAAGGGCGTTATCGCCCGCATCCTGCCCGTGGAAGACATGCCGTACATGGAAGACGGCACCCCGGTCGACATCATCCTCAACCCGCTCGGTGTGGGTAAGCGTATGAACATCGGCCAGATCTTTGAGACCCACCTTGGTTGGGCAGCGCAGGCCCTCGGCTACACCGTGGCCAGCCCCGTGTTCGATGGGGCTCCGCTCGAAGCCATCAAGGACGAGCTGAAAAAAGCCGGTCTGCCGACCGACGGCAAGACCCAGCTGTTCGACGGCCAAACCGGTGAACCGTTCCAGGAGCGCACCACCGTAGGTTACAAGTACATGCTGAAACTGCAGCACATGGTCGACGACAAAATCCATGCCCGTTCGACCGGCCCATACGCCATGGTCACCCAGCAGCCGCTCGGTGGTAAGGCGCAAATGGGCGGTCAGCGCTTCGGTGAGATGGAAGTTTGGGCCCTCGAGGCCTACGGCGCCGCCAACACCTTGCAAGAAATCCTCACCATTAAGTCTGATGACATCGTCGGCCGCTCCAAGGCCTATGAGTCCATCATTAAAAGTGAAGAAATCCGCGGGCCGCGCATTCCTGAATCATTCAACGTGCTCGTGAAGGAACTGCAATCGCTTGGCCTGGCCGTTGACCTGACCCAAGGCGGAGCCGCGCTTATGCACATTGACGCCGAATCCGTAATTGCTGAGCGCCTCGACGACGAAATCGCCGACCTGGGCGCCGAGAAGATCCTGGAAGGCGACGCCGTGGTGGCCGACATGCCGCTGGTCGACCTGGTCGCCGGCGCCGAAGACGAATTTGAAGCTATGGACGAAGCCGACGAAGACGGCGAAATGGTGGAAGTGTCCGCCGCCGACTTCGACGACGACGACGTCGATTTAACTGACATTAAGGGTTAAGGAGCATATGGAAGCTATCGAAAACCAAGCCCAAACCGACTTTGACGGCGTCAAGCTATCCCTGGCTTCGCCGGACATGATCCTCCAGTGGTCCCACGGAGAGGTCACCAAGCCGGAAACCATTAACTACCGCACCCAAAAGCCCGAAAAGGACGGCCTCTTCTGCGAAAAGATCTTCGGCCCGACCAAGGACTGGGAATGCTACTGCGGTAAATATAAGCGCATCCGCTACAAGGATGTGGTCTGTGACAAGTGTGGCGTCCGCGTCACCCGCAGTGTTGTGCGCCGCGAGCGCATGGGTCACATCAGCCTGGCCGTGCCGGTCACCCACATCTGGTTCCTGCGCGGCACGCCGAGCTCAATTGGTCTGGTGCTCAACATGAGCATCCGCGACCTCGAGCGCGTAGCCTACTTTGCCTCTTACATCGTAACTTCAGTGGACGACGACAAGCGCGTCCGCGCCCTGGCCGACCTCGAGGCTGAGTTCACCTCGCGCCGCAACGAGGTCATCAAGACCTACGAGCAGCGCTCCGCTGAACCCGACGCCGACGTGAAGGCCCTGGCCGAAGCGCAAAATGTTGAGCTCGAAGAGCTCGACCAGTCCCGCGCCAACGCCAAGGCCGAGCTCGAAGGCCTGGCTCGTCTGACCCTGCTGCCGGAAGCCAAGTACCGCGACCTCAACCTCAAGTACGGTGACGTCTTTCGCGCCGAAATTGGCGCCGAAGCCATCCGCAACCTGCTCGCCGAAATCAACATGGACGAGCTGGTCGATGAGCTAACCTCTGAGGCAGAAAACTCCCAGGGCCAGAAGCGCAAGAAGACCCTCAAGCGCCTCAAGATGCTCGAGGGCATGAAGGCCGCCGGCATCCGTCCCGAGTGGATGGTTATGACCGAGCTGCCCGTCATTCCGCCAGACCTGCGCCCCATGGTGCAGCTGGCTGGTGGCCGGTTCGCGGCATCTGATCTGAACGACCTCTACCGCCGTGTCATCAACCGCAACAACCGTTTGAAGCGCCTCATCGAGCTCGACGCTCCGGAAGTCATCCGCCGCAACGAAAAACGCATGCTCCAGGAAGCCGTTGACGCCCTGATTGACAACAACGCCCGCCGCGAGCGCGCCGTTTCCTCTACGGGTACCCGCCGCAAGCTCAAGAGCCTGTCTGACATGCTCAAGGGCAAACAGGGCCGCTTCCGCCAGAACTTGCTCGGCAAGCGCGTCGACTACTCCGGCCGTTCGGTCATTGTAGCCGGTCCGCAGCTCCGCCTCGACCAGTGTGGTCTGCCCAAGATGATGGCCCTCGAGCTCTTCAAACCGTTCGTGATTGGCTCGCTCATTGAGCAAGGCCACGCACACAACGTGAAGTCCGCCTCGCGCATGATTGAGCGCGCCGTCAGCGTAGTCTGGGATACCTTGGAAGAGATCATCGCCGACAAGTACGTGCTGCTCAACCGCGCTCCTACCCTCCACCGCCTCGGTATCCAGGCCTTCAAGCCCAAGCTAATTGAAGGTAAAGCCATTCAGCTGCACCCGCTCGTTTGTCGCGCCTTCAACGCTGACTTCGATGGTGACCAGATGGCCGTCCATGTGCCGCTCTCGGATGCCGCCCAGCGTGAAGCCCGCGAGATCATGCTCTCCAGCAAGAACTTGCTCAAGCCGGCCGATGGTGAAGTGGTGGTAGACGCCACCAAGGACATGGTTCTGGGTAACTACTACCTGACCTTCCTGAAGTTTGGTGAAGACAAAGCCGTTAAGGCCTTCTCGAGCCCCAATGAGGCTATTCTGGCTTACGAAACCGGCGTCATTAAGCTGCAAACTCTCGTGAAAGTTCCGGTTGAGGGCCAGCTGATTGACACCACCGTCGGACGTATCTTCTTCAACGAGATCCTGCCGGAGGGCTTTGGCTTCCGCAACCTCACCATGACCAAGAAGGTTTTGCAGAAGCTCATGGCCGAGGTGTTCGTGCGCTTTGGCTCCGACGTGACCGCCGAAGTCATCGACAACGTCAAGAACCTCGGTTTCAAGCACTCCACCATGTCGGGTGTATCAGTCTCGCTTGACGACTATCTGGTGCCTGAGGCCAAGCAGGAGATCATCGCCCAGGGCGAGAAGCAGGCTGCCAGCATCTCCAGCCAGTACGAGCAGGGTCTCATCACCGACGACGAGCGTTACCAGCGCACCGTCGACACCTGGAAGGCCGCCAACGAGGCGATCATGAAAGAGGTAAGCACCCGTCTCAAGACTGGTAAGACCTCTACCGCCTTGTTCATTGACTCCGGCGCCGAAGGTGACTCCGCCCAGGCCAACCAGATCGCTGGTATGCTGGGCCTCGTGGTCGACCCGTCGGGCCGCACCATCGAGCTACCCATCAAGTCCAACTACAAAGAAGGCTTCTCCGTCTTGGAGTACTTCAACTCCACCCACGGTGCCCGCAAGGGTCTGACCGACACCGCCCTCAAGACCGCCGAATCCGGTTATCTCACCCGCCGCTTGGTGGACGTCTCGCAAGACGTCATCATCACCGAAGAAGACTGCGGCGATGGCGTTGGTACCGTGCTGTCTCGCGGCGAGGCTGCCAGCATTGGCAACTCCTACGCCAACCGTCTGGCCGGTCGCGTGGCCGCCCAAGACGTCAAGCACGGCAAGCAGACCTTGGTGGAGGCCGGCGCGCTCATCACCGATGAAGCTGCCCGCGCCATCGACGAAGCCGGCCTCGACGACGTGATGATTCGCAGCGTCCTGAGCTGCCGCTCACGCTGGGGCATCTGCCGCCTGTGCTACGGTCTCGACCTGGCCCGCGGTAACCTCGTCAAGCTCGGTGAGCCGGTCGGCGTGATTGCCGCCCAGTCCATCGGTGAGCCGGGTACCCAGCTGACCATGAAGACCTTCCACAAGGGTGGTATCGCCGGCGAAGACATCACCCAGGGTCTACCGCGCGTGGAAGAAATCTTTGAAGCCCGTTCACCCAAGGCTCAGGCTGTTTTGGCCGACGTCACCGGCGTCGCGACCGTGAAGAACGCTTCCGGCAAGCAAATCGTGAAGATTGCTCCGGCCGACCTCAAGGTTACCGCCTACGAACTCGACGGCCGCAGCGCCACCGTCAAGACTGGCCAGAAAGTGGTCGCCGGCGACGTGATTGCCGCCATGGAAGGTGGCAAGAAGCCGCTCAAAGCCAAGGCCGAAGGCACCGTTAAGGTCCACAAAGACAGCATTGACCTCACCCACGCCGGCGGCGCCGAGCGCGAGTACGTCATTCCGGCCTTCCAGAACCTTGAAGTTAAGAGCGGCGACCTTGTCACCGTTGGCCAGCGCCTCACTGAGGGTTCCATCAACCTGCAGGAAATGCTCACGTTGAGTGGCCCGGCCGCCGTCCAGCGCTACATCATCTCCGAAGTGCAAACGATTTACGCCGCTCAGGGTCAGATTGTATCCGACAAGCACATCGAGGTGATCATCCGCCAGATGTTCAGCCGCGTGCAGATTGACGAGCCCAATGACAGTCTGTTCGTTACCGGCGAAATCCTGCCCCGCCAGAGCGTCCTCGAAGACAGCGAGACCCTCGAAGCCGACGGCAAGACCCCGGCCACCTTCACCCAGCTGCTGCTGCCGGTCACCAAGATCAGCCTGTCCAGCGACTCGTTCCTGTCCGCGGCGTCCTTCCAGGACACCACCCGCGTACTAATTGCAGCCGCCGTCCGCGGCAAGACCGACAAGCTGCGCGGCCTGAAAGAGAACGTGATCATCGGCCGCCTCATACCAGTGGGTACCGGTTTCCGCGTCGAGAGTGGCAACACCCTTGAGCTTGAAGCCGGCAAAGACGCCAACTACGGCGAGCCCGCCGAGGACCTAGCCGAAACGGCTGAGCCCGTCGTATCTGTTGACGAGAGCAGCGAAAACCTGTAAGATTAGTAACCGTAACTAGAAGCAATATGCCAACTATTAGCCAATTACTGCGGAAACCCCGCAAAGATCCCAAGAAGAAGTACGACACCGTCGCGCTGCAGCGAGTTTCTAACTCGCTCAAGAACGTCAGCTACGTCAAAGCTTCGCCTCTGAAGCGTGGCGTCTGCATCAAGGTGTCCACCACTACCCCGCGTAAGCCGAACTCGGCGCTCCGCAAGATTGCCCGTGTCCGCCTAACCAACGGTATGGAAGTCACCGCTTACATTCCGGGTATTGGTCACAATCTGCAAGAGCACTCGGTAGTGCTAGTGCAGGGTGGCGGCCCTAAGGACCTCCCAGGTGTCCGTTACACCGTGGTCCGTGGCGCCCTCGACACCGCCGGCGTCGCCAAGCGCAAGCAAGGCCGCTCGCTGTACGGTGCCAAGAAAGACCAAGACAACGCCGCCCCAGTCAAGGGTAAAAAGAAGTAACTAATCGGCATGCACCCAGCCGGCTCGTCCGGAACCTCGGGAGTATCTCAGGAGAAATTACATGCCTCGTAAAGCAACCAAATCGTTCAAGCGGGACCTCACCCCGGACCTCAAGTACAACAACCTGTTGGTCACCAAAATGACCAACAAGATCATGCGCGACGGCAAGAAGCGCCTGGCCGAAACCATGTTGTACTCGGCCCTCCAGACCGTTGAAGAAAAGAGCAAGCAGCCCGCCCTGGAAGTCTTTGAAGCGGCCATCAAGAACGTTTCGCCTGCCCTGCAGGTGAAAGCCAAGCGGATCGGTGGCGCTACCTACCAGGTGCCCATGGAAGTTCGCGGCGACCGCAAAATCCATCTCGCCATGACCTGGATCCTCACCGCCGCCCGCAATAAGTCAGGCAAGAGCTTCGACCAGCGCCTGGCCGACGAGCTACTCAACGCCTACAACAACACCGGCGACGCCATCAAGAAGCGTGAAGACACGCACCGCATGGCCGAAGCCAACAAGGCGTTCGCTCACTTCGCCCGCTACTAAACTGGCATAGATTGGCAACCAAAAAACCGCCCGGATGGGGTGGTTTTTTGGTGAGCGAAATTTTGGCACAGACGAAACTTGCCACCCTAACATTACTCGACGCCGATCAGCTTGAACGCGTGGAGCGCAGCAGTAACCTGCGCCGCCTGGGCGGTACTGTCGCTGGCTACCGCACTGGCGGCAGCCGTACCATCACCTAGGTCCTTAAAGACCGACACCTTTACGCCCACACCAGCCGCATCAAGAAATTTGATGTCGGCGGCTATCCGCCCCTCAGGGTAGGCCTCGCGGAATTTAGTTAGTACTGCGTCGAAGATTTGTGCTTCCGTTGCCATGTAAGCACTCCCGTTTATGTTAATCTTACTTGGCCATTGTAAGCCCGACTAGTAAGTAACGCCACAACTTGCCGGGAACTCGAAGCGTTCCTTGCCTAGTTAGTTTACAATGGTCCCAATGCTTTCCGCTATGCCTCGCAATATTCGCAAACTCCAAGCCTTAAACCTGCTCGCCGGATTTGTGCTCTGGTACCCAATTGAAAAATTATTCCTGCTGTCCATCGGCGTCGGGCCGCTCGGCATTAGTGTTAACGCCGTCGAGTTTATTATCATCCTGTTACTGCTTGATGTGCCATCTGGAATCTTAGCCGACCGCTGGCGCCGCAAGCATGTGCTCACCATCGCCTTCCTCTGCATGTTGGCGGGATCTGCCGTCGGGGCCGTCAGCCATAACCTTTGGCAATATCTAGTGGCGACGTTGGGCATCGGCGGGTTTGTGGCCCTCACCCAAGGCACTTTCCAGGCCCTCATGTACGACAGTTTAAAAGATGCCGGACGGCAGGCTCACTACGACCGCGAGCAGGGGAGAGCCTACGCCTTGTTTCTTGGCGGACTTGGGCTCAGCTCGGTGGCCGGCGGCTATGTGAGGCAGTGGTTCGGCTACCCCGCGGCCTATTGGATAACGGTACTCGTAATGGCAATTGCCACCATCATCACCCTGTTGCTGCATGAACCACAAGCGCACCGCCAAACCGCCGTCCGCCGGATCCGGGACCACTTGCGCGATAGCTGGCAGCTGGTTCGCACCAACCAGCTACTGATGCAGCTAGCGCTACTCATTACTGCCATGAGTCTACTGCGTAATGCTCAAAATGAGTATTCAGCCCTGTTGTTCATTGCGCTCGGCCTGGCCTTCGGCTGGATCGCGCAAAACTCAAACGTCTTTAATGCCTACGCCGCCATTGCGCTGATTGGCGTCGTCTATCTTGGTTACTGGATAATCAATGGACGCCGGATTTTACGGACGGTCAGTCAGACAGTATGATAGCGCTATGACCCACGCTCAGCTTACCGAAAATGTGCACGCCCTCTGTTTTGCGCCCGGTGACGATATCATCGGCGAGCTAACCGCCTATTGCAAAGAGCAAGCCATTGCCAATGCCCAAATTACCGGTCTCGGCTCAGTCGAAAACCCTACCCTGGCTCACTACACCATGGCTACCCATCAGTTTGCCCAAAAAGAGCTCGACGGCACCTTCGAAATTACTGCCCTCAGCGGCAACATTGGTCTGATTAACGACCAACCGGCACCGCACCTGCACGTCTCCCTAGCCGACGCCGACATGCACGCCTTTGGCGGCCACCTCATGGCCGGCGTCTGCGGCGCCACCCTCGAGGTAATCGTAACCGCCTACCCCTCGCAATTCACTAAGTCGTACAATGAGCAAATTGGCTTAAACGTTTGGGACTTCCCCAGCCCATGACCGCCGCCGCAGCCGAGCTACTGCACACCATCAAGCAATTGAACTGGCCGGCTGATGACTTTGTGGTGGTGGGCGGCAGTGTGCTCGTGGCGCTTGGCCTCAGTCTCCCAAGGCCTGATATCGACCTCGCCGTTACACCCCAGCGATTCCAGGCCCTCCGCCAAGCCGGCTGGACCGCCTACAAACTTGATGGCAGATCCCTCCTCAAACATGACGTATTTGATGCCGGCGTCGGCTTTGGCGCGTGGTCAATGGCTGACCTTGCCGCCGATGCCATCGAGGTCGAGGGTATCCGCCTCATGAATCCTGCCAAGCTCTTGGCTTGGAAATATCAGCATCACCGCCCCAAAGATGTGCCCCATATTGCCCTCCTCGAAGCTTATCTTCAAGCCCATCAAGGATAGCTAACAGTAGGCTCCAGATACTTCCTACACCCAGGCCCCAACTCGAGGGAGCCTTGAGCTCCCGGCGGCACCCCGCCCAGCGGCTATGCTATAATGCTCCAGTTATGCTGCTCAATCTGCAAGACATCACCAAAAGCATCGGCGCCAAGACCCTGTACACGGGTCTGAGTTTTGCGATACAGCCAGGCGAAAAAGTTGGGCTCATCGGCCGCAATGGCATCGGCAAAACCACCCTGCTCGGTATTATGGCCGGCACCGACACCGATTTTAGCGGAACCCTCGATAAGCGCCGCGGACTCATCATCGCCTCTACCACCCAGGAACACCATGGCATGGCCGACAAACCAGTCATGGAATACATCCTGGAAAACCAACCCGATTACGCCCGGCTCAAGCACATCATCGACACCTACCCCGAGCACATGGGCGACGACATGGACAAAATTAGCGCCTACTCCGACGCCCTCACCCGCTTCGGCGAACTCGGCTATTACGACATCGAAGCCAAAGCCCGCGAAGAATTAGCCGCTTTCCAACTGCCGCCCGAGCGGATTGACGGCCCGTTTGGCCACCTCAGCGGCGGTCAGAAGCGCTTTGTGGAACTCGTCAAAGTTACCCTGGCCGACGCCGACCTGGCCCTCATCGACGAACCCACCAACCACATGGATTACGTCGCCAAACAAGCCTTCATTGATTGGCTGAAAGACGCTAAGCAATCGGTGGTGGTAGTCACGCACGACCGCGACGTACTCGCGCACGTTGACCGCATCGTTGAAATCAAAGCCCGCAGTGTCGAGAATTTCCCCGGTAACTACGACGCCTACCTCAAGCAAAACGGCGCCGCCACCGCCAAAGCTATTGATTCCTACGAGAATGCCCAAAAGCGCCTCATCAAGCTCGAAAAAGCTATCCGCGACGCCAAAGCCCGCAAAGCCGGCTGGAGCGGCACCGCCGACAAAACCAACCCGTTCATGCTGTTGGAAAAGCGCCTCACCAAGGAGCGCGACGAGCTCCAGGCCACCATGACCAAACCCGACTTTTGGATCGACCAAGAAACCTTGGAACAGCAGCAAGATAAAGTCGTTGCCAAATACGACAAATACAAAGCTCGCAATATCCGCCTGCGCACCGGCGGCGAGCACCGCGCCCGCAGTCTGTTTGAGATTGACGACCTGCAACTCGGCTACGACCGCCCACTCTTCGAACCCGTCTCGTTCGACCTGGCAGTAGGGGAGCGACTGCAAATTAAGGGCCGCAATGGCCTCGGCAAATCCACGCTCATCAAAGCCCTGCTGGCCCAGGCGGCCGGCGCCAAGCCCACCAGCATGGTCTACTCCGGCGCCATCAGCCTCGGCGCCAAAACCGTCATTGGCCTGTATGAGCAAGAGCTCGACGAACATTTCCTCAGCCTACCGCTGGGCGCCGCCATCAAGCGGGTCCACGATGAAGCCGGCCAGCCCATCAACGACCAAAAAGTGCGGCAGATCCTGGCCGATTACCTCTTCGACCCCATGCAAGACGGCCGCCTGGACATCAGCCGACTCTCCGGCGGCCAAAAAGCCCGCTTCCAGCTCATCAAAATGCTCTGTGCCAACCCCAACCTG
>DATDME010000003.1:0-8993 GCA_036518915.1 Candidatus Saccharimonadia bacterium
CAAGGCTCTGGCCGACTCTGAGGAGGCTCAGATTAATACAAAGCCCTCGACCGACCCTAAATCCCAGGATTTGCCGGGAGCCGTCCGGCCGGATGCCCAAGGCGCAGAGGAGTACCGCTTTGTCGGATTCCCAGCCGTAGCCTTTCACGGTTACCCAAATGCCGTCGACGACCAGATATTCATACTCATCCGCCAAATGGTCATCATCCGTAAATTGCTCGCCCTTATCACCAAAACACATGGGCTCTGACTCATGCACATAGATATGAGTCAGATACAAAAAGAAGACCCTATAAATACGGGGTCTTTCTTCTCGGTTATCTAAATTGGTGGGCAATGAGGGACTCGAACCCCCGACATCTTCGGTGTAAACGAAGCGCTCTAACCAACTGAGCTAATTGCCCGAACTGGGCTATTGTACGGCAATTTGGGAAAATGCTCAATGTTTGTTGGCCATCGGTTTGTCGGCCATCGGCCAGGCCGGACGGAATCTGACAAATATCACGGCTGCGCTATAATGCCCCTATGAACAAAAAATATTGCGACTTAGTGCTTGAGGGCGGCGGGGTAAAAGGCTTGGGGCTGGTAGGCGCCATCGCCACCATTAAAGAGCGAGGCTACATCGTGCGGCGGGCGGCCGGGACGAGTGCCGGCGCTATCGTGGGTGCGCTGACCGCCGCCGGCATGTCGGCCGCCGAAATGCGCGAAACCATGCAAACCCTCGATTACCAGCGCTTCCGCGACGCCACGCCGCTCGACCACCTGGGCATCCCCGGCAAGGGTCTGCAGCTGGCTTTTAGTGAAGGCATTTATAAGGGCGATTACTTGAAAAACTGGTTAGCGGCTGAGCTGGCTAAACTAAATGTGCACACCTTCAAGGACTTGGCGATCACCGAGGACTGGGCACAGACCTTGCCGCCCGAGCAACGCTACAAACTGGTGGTTATCACCACCGACGTTACCCGCGGCCGGCTTGTGCGGTTGCCCTGGGACTACCACCTGTATGGCCTCAACCCAGACGACCAGCCGGTGGCGGAGGCGGTGCGGGCCAGTATGTCGATCCCCTTCTTTTATAAGCCGCAGCATCTAGCCGGCAGTGTGTTTGTGGACGGTAGCATGTTATCCAATTTTCCGGTGGGGATGTTTGACAGCACGCCCGACTGGCCAACGTTTGGGGTCAAGCTGTCGCTTAAGCCGGCCGCCGACCCGGGGATTGACCCGACGAAGAATGCGGTAGACCTGGGCATCGCGCTCTTTCAGACGATTATGAACGCCCATGACTGGATGCACTTGGACGACCCGGCCACGTTGGCCCGCACGATGTTTGTTGATACGACGGGCGTGAGCGCGACCAATTTTGATATCACACCAAAACAGCAAGCCTGGCTGTATGCCAATGGCCAAAAGGGCGCAGCTAAACTGCTCGACCGGCTGGCGGCGGCCGCTACAAACCCGGATGATCCAGTTCCCAGCGCCGCACCCACTCGTACAACACAATCCCCGACGCCACCCCCACGTTGACCGAGCGCGTCGAACCAAACTGCTCAATGGCCACGAGGTATTGGCAGAGCGCCTGCATCTCGGTAGACAGGCCGGGACCTTCCTGGCCCATCACCAGCATGACCCGCTCGGGGAGTTCGGCCTCGTGGAGCGGGCGGCTGCCGGGGATGTTATCGATGCCGATCATGGCGAGCTGGTGGTATTTGGCCCATTGCGCGAGCTCGGCCGGCGTGTCGTGGTGGTAGAGCTGCAGGTAGCGGTCGGTCACCATGGCCCCACGGCGGTTCCAGCGTTTGGCGCCCACGATGTGCACGCCGGCCGCGTTGAAGGCGTTGGCGTTGCGCACGATCGTACCAATGTTGAAGTCGTGCTGGAAATTTTCGATGGCAATATGGAACGGGAAGGCGCGAGCGGCTAGGTCGGCCTTAATGGCCTCATTCGACCAGCCGCGGTACTTGTCGGCCACGTTGCGGGTGTCGGTTTCGGGAGTCAGTTCGGGCGTCATGGCGAATATTATATAGCAAACGCAAAACAAAACCTGTACCCTCACCGCACCCGGCTGCGCCAAACGGGCAGGATAGTTATGTCCGCTTCGTGACGCTTGAGGCCGGTTTAGCCGCCGGCGCTATGGGCAACGTAACCGCAAACACCGAGCCGGAATTTGTTTTTGAGCTCACGAGCTCGACTTCGCCGCCCATGCCCCGGGCCATGAGGCGTGAAATGTAGAGGCCCAAGCCAGTGCCGCGCGTATTGTCGCGGGTAAGTATGTTATCGCCGGCCTGCTGGAATTTATGAAATAGCAAACGCCGTAGCTCGGACGGAATACCATGACCTGTGTCGGCGACGTTAATTTGTATCATGTCATTCACTTGCTTCGCCGACACTGATACGCTGCCCTTGTCCGTGTATTTTATGGCATTAGATAAGAGGTTGTACAAGATCTGCTTCAATCGGGCCGGATCGGCCATAACTTTCGGCAGCCGGCCAAGCGTCATGGTGTCGCAGGTAATGTGAAGATGCTTCTCGCGAGCGCTGGCCTTTATCTCATACATGATGCCTTCCAGCACGCTATCTATCTCGCAGGGCTGAATGTCAAACCGTAATTTGCCCTGTTCGAGGCGTGATGTATCCAGGAAGTCATTTACGATATCAATCAAACGGATACTAGCCTCGTGAATATCGGTCATGCCTTGAGTAAAATCGCTATCCTTGAGCTTGGCGTCATACATATCGAGAATCATGCCTGAATTGCCACGTATGGCCGTGAGCGGCGTCCGAAGTTCATGCGAGGCAATGGAGAAGAATTCATCGCGCGACCGTTGTAAAACTTTTTCTTCGGTAATATCTTCAACCAGCAGCATGATGCCAATGAAGCCATTTTCAGCGCCGTCGCTATCGGAATGCACCGCCGTCATGAAGGTTTTGAGTGTCTTTTCTTCAAAGTTCATTTCGGCTATCTGGCTTTTCATGCCGACGCTGGCGGCCGCCGTCAAGTAGGTTTTAATCCCAAGTTGCGGTAAAAGTTGCTCAAAATCCGCTACAGTCCTTAGGCTGCGCAAGCTCAAAACATTGGTGAGGGCACGGTTTTGAATAATGATTTTGCCATGCGGATCCAAAAAGACAAAACCGATCTCAAGGCTTTCGATAGAAGCTTGAAGTTTGGCCCGTTCATCGTGGAGCTCCTTCGTACGCTCTTGAACTTTACCCTCGACACTCCGCTTTTCCTCGGCAAGCTCCAGCGTCTTGCGTTTCAGCTCTGATATGTTTTGCATCACAAAGACATAACCTACCAGCACTTGGCCGTGGCGGAATTCTGAGACATTTACCGATACTGGCAAGGTTTTTGCACTGTCGAGGTTATGAACCGGGATATCATCGAGGACAAAACCGGCTGGGGCAGTGGTTAAACGGCGCTGCACCTCGCCATATTCGGCCGCGGCCAAAATGGATTGCAGCGGCTGCCCGCGCAGCGGGCGCTGCGGTAGGCCAAACATGGTCTCTGAGCTCCTGTTGGTATACTCAATAACCATGCCGGCATTGACGACCACCACCGCCTCAGCCATATTATCCAGCACTGGCGCGGCCAATGACTGGGCGTCAATGCGGAAGAGCCCGTGCTTAAGAATAGCGTAGTTGAGAATCACGCACAAAACGGTGTTATATAGCACGGCGAAGGTGGGCACATTCGGGTTAATTGAATAGAGTATGAAATCAAGTGCGATCGCAAGGGTAATATACTGCCCCAGTCCGATGATGAAGAGTTTTAGCTGCCGACGATTTGAGTCGCTTACGCTGCGGCGGTACGCCCGAATGAACAAAACCAGCGCCATGATGGCAATGAGTGCAAGCCAGACAAAAATAATGGTACCTAAATCTCCAGACGGATTTTGATAGCCCCAATATGGGCTATAGGTTTGATGCGGCACGGGGATGTGTGGCTGAATGACATTCGATACCCCAGCAATAAACATAAATAACAGCAAGCAGGCCAGCGGGATGACAAACAGGCCAAGACTGTGTGGTACATCAGTGTTATCAATGTAACTGAGCGTGAAGAAAAGCAGCATGAGGCCCAGAGGAATCCAGCCCAGCGGCATAAAGCCCTGCCAATAGGCTGAGGCTGAGGCCGTTACGGCCGAGACATTCAAAAATGTCAATGACAAAAACAGCAGGTTGCCAATATTAAACATAAAGAACCAATAGTATGCTCCGCCCTGGAGCCGAGCATTACGGGCCAACACGATAATGGTGGCCACCATGATGAGCATAGCGATGAGTACGCAGTAACTATATGGCCGCAGGACCAGCCGAAAAATATCGTCGTGGCTGGCCGCGAGGGCTCCCATGACTATCGGAATAGCTACAGCTGTTGATAGCAATGGCAGAATCCAGCGCAAAAAACGATGCAACGTTAAGGCCTAGCTATTTTACTTATGTTTATAATAACCCAAGTCAGGGGTCAGCGCGACAGTTTATCAGACCAGGTGCACTTCTGCATCGAAGTTACTGGACCTTGACGGCATTGCCCTTATCGAGCGCGACATTCCCGTGATACAGCGGAGCCGCCTGGGCTGGGTCGGCGCCGGGCGCGTATACGGCCAGGGCGAAGGTGTCATTTTGCGCCGGGGTTAGGCGATCGCCGTCGAGGCCGGTGACAGTAAACGGATTTGTGGTGGCAACGCCATCAAGACTGAGCGTGGCGAGGCCGGCGAACTGGCTGCGGGAGTTGTTGGTTTGGTCAATCACTAACTGCGCGATGGACGTGGCGTCCAGCTGCAGCGTGTGGCAGTTTTGCGCGTGCGGACTGCGGCACTGGGTACCGGTGTTAAACGTGAAGCGGAAATCGTTCTTGGGATCAAACGTGCCATTAGCCAGCCAGTCGACGGTAAAGCCGTAGTCGGCCTGGCCGGTAAGACTAGCACTGAGCCAAGGCAGGGCATCGCTACCATAGGCTATGAAGCCTTTACTTGGTGACGGGCAAGCCTTGTCTAACGCAAAACGCCCCCCAGCGGGGCGTTTTGAGGCCGAATCCCTGGCGTAAAAACTATTGCTCTTGAACCAACTTCTCCAACACGTCGTAGGTGTTCTGTAAGCCTTCTTCCATGCCGCTTTGGAGCATGCCGTCGCGGTCGGCGGCACTGAAGAAGCTTTGGGTGACGGTGAGTTTGGTTTTGCCGCCGTCGGCATCGGCCAGCTGCATGCGCTCCATGATGACGTGGCCGCGCTCGGACAGGCCGCTAAATTCAAAGGTTTGGATGACGCGCTCATTTGGCTTTACCTCGTGGTACACGCCAAAGAAGGCAAATTCGGTGCCGTCGCCCATGGTTTGGACGTGGCGCCACTTGCCGCCTTCGCGCACATCCATTTCTTCGCAGCGCACGTCGTAGCCGGGGCCAACCCACCATTTGGGGATGAGGTCTTTATTGGTGATGACGTTATAAAGTTTCTTCCGCGGGGCATCAAATATCCGCTCAATGGTAATGGTAGATTCACCGGGCTGGGCGGTCACGGTCGCTTTCTTGCTCATAGCTGCTCCTTTAAAATGGTATCTAACGCGTCGAAGCGGCCGTTCCAGAGCGCTTCGTACTGAGCCAGGTAATCGCTGGCGTCTTTGAGGGCGGTGGGTGCGATGCTGACCACCTGTTCCCTCCCTTGGCGTTGCTTAATGATTAACTTCCCCTTTTCCAGCACGCTCAAATGCTTGGATATGGCTGCCAGCGATACATCGTAGTCTTGAGCAATTTGGCTGACGGTGTATTGGGCGTCGATCAGGCGCCGCAAGATATCCCGGCGGATGGGGTCCGCCAGCGAGCCAAATAGACTATCGAGGTAGGCATTATATTCAACCATATGGTTAAGTATAGTCGCAGCGGACGCCGGGCGTCAAGTGGTCGCCACCTGAAGGCTCAATTGCATCCTGACGGTATGGTTTTTAGTCGGCCTTGCGGATAGCCTCTACGGGGCTAATCCGCGCAGCTTTGGCAGCTGGTATCAGCGAGACAATGGCGGTTATCACGACCAATACGCAGCCATAGCCTATCACCCGTACGAGGTCAATATGCATGAGATCCTGCGGATGCACCACCAGATCAAAGCCGAATCCGGCTCCCGCACCGCCCAAAACGCTCTTCATCTTGGGGGCCAAGAAGTTGGCTAGCGCAACAAGCACTACCAGACCAAGTCCCAGGCCGACAAACACGCCCATCACCGTCTGGACGGCCGAAAAGACCACATACAGGAAGCGGATGTCGCGGCGGCGGGCGCCCAGCGCACGGAATACGCCGATTTCGCGCTGAGCGTCAGACACGCTCCTGCCCACTGATATGATCAGTAAGAACGCATTTACGATCCCAAGGACACCAACTACCCAGAGCAGCGCGGTTTTCATGCCTTGGCTGACGGATTTGATGCCATTCGTGAATGAGAATTGTGAAATAGCCTCCGGGAAGCCTGCCGACACGAGATCCTTGGAAGCCGCATCGCGGTTTGACGCATTGTCGAGCACTACCACAGCATCCAAGATCGGCAGATTGGTGCTGGCAAGCTTCAGGTCTTTTTGTTCTGTGATAGTATTGGATCTCGTACCACTTAGCCTATAGGCAAAGCCGAGGAGATAATACTTGTCTATATATCCCTGATCGCCGTTATCTCCAATGACATTCTTTGAAGCTAGCGGGTTGGGTGTGTAAGAGGTAATTTCCAGCGTACTCTGCAAGTAATCGCCCTTGGTTACTATCCACCCTACAGCCTGGAGGTCGTTTGCGGCAGGCAAGGCTTTGGCCGTACGGGCCTTGGCGAGGTTGTCGTAGAGCTGTTGCAGCAGCCAGACCGCGGCAGTATCGGGAATATAGCTTGAGCTTGAATATGGATCCAGACTTTCGTTGAAGCCAACAATCTTATACCTAACGGTTATGCCCTTGACTATGGCCGGGTAATTCCAGTACGGGCTGAGGGCATCTTGTTGCTTCTTTTGCTCCGCGGCGTATTCTGCCGGCGTGAATTTCTTGTAGGTCTGAGAATAGGCGGTTGCGCTATAGTTGCTCTCAATCGTACCCGTGGCCACAGGCTGGACTTGGCTGTAGTGAACCGTAAAGGTCTGGCCTAGGAGCTTCGTCTTGTCGTAGGCGTCGTTTAAGAATTTGTTCTTGGAGGGTACGAATTCATTAGCTTTCTCGGGATCCTGCAGCTCTTTCTCGGTAATTTTGATGGTATCCTTACCGCCCCAATCGAGCTTTTGCTCGGTGAAGAAATTGCGAGTAATAATCACTGGTATGATGGGGCTGGTTTCATTAAAGGTAAAACCACTCGCGCCATAGCTTTGGCCGAGCGAGGTGGGCGCAGCCGCAAGATCCTGGAGGAATAGGGTGTGACCGCTCACGGCATCGGTAGTTCCGCCAAAGATCATCGGTAGGCTCCGTACCTGATCAACACGGGAAACGTGCGTTACCTTGGCGATTCTGACGAGATCGTCTTTGGTATACGCGCTTGGGTCTTCTTCTGATGGGTTCTTGGTAGGGCCGCCGTACGTCTGGGCGTTTCGTTTGCTGAGCGTAATGATTTGCTCGCGGCTTTCCACTTTCGAGAGGATGCGGTCCTTGAGAAACACATCGGCGGAGAGGGCAAGCCCGCTCATGATGACAATGACAATTGTCAGGAGCATCGTCGGCACGAGACCGAAGATGGTACGTAGCGGCTTGCGCCGGTATTTGCGCAGGCTGGTTTTGAGGGCGTACGAGAATGATAGTGCCATGGTTATTGTGCCTTCGTTTCGTCTTTTACGAGCTCGCCGTGGTCAAGGCTCACTACGCGTTCAAACCGCTCGGCCACCCGGTCGTCGTGGGTGACTATCACGAGCGCTTGACCTGCAAGATCGAGGCCTTTGAGCAGTTCAAGTACATTCTCGGCGTTAGCTTTATCAAGGTTGGCGGTTGGCTCGTCGGCCAAGATTACCTTGGGATTGTGGACGATTGCCCGGGCGATAGCTACACGCTGCATCTCGCCGCCCGAAAGCTGCGCCGGAAACCGACCGGCTTTTTCGGCCATGCCCACTTTTTCGAGCGCATGGCGGGCTTGCTCGTTGGCGGCACGCTCGCCCATTCCGCTGAGTATGAGCGGCAGTGCCACATTTTCTTCGGCAGATAGGTGTGCTTGTAAATTAAATGTCTGGAAGATAAAGCCAATGTACTCGCCCCGATAGTCTGAGAGCTCCTTGTCGCCGAGCGTGGCGAGCGCCTTGCCACCCACCGTGACTTCACCTTCCGAGGCTTTATCGAGGCCGCCAATAATCTGCAGCAATGTACTCTTGCCCGAGCCACTCGGCCCCATCACAACTACTTTTGAATTAGGGGCGATAGCAAGATTGATGTCTTTGAGCGCGAGTACCTCGCCGGAGCCGTCACGATATCTTTTGGTGACTCCTGCAAGTTGAATGAGGGGTTGTTCCATAATTGTGTGTATTATAGCGGTTATGCTGGCGAAGGCATAGTAGCCCATTTTATTGGGGAAGAGGAAGAGGATTGTGATATGCGCCACGCTTCGCGCGAGTACGCGCTCGCCCGAACCCGCATGTTCTCTGTGTCGGTTCTCCTCCTTATCGCTTACCATCACCAAAGAAAAAAGGCTCCACAGAGCATTTTTCTTTGGTGCGCGAGATCGCCGTTAGGTGAAATCAGATTGAGACTGGGGCCGAACTTATGTATCAAAAGCTACTCAATCTTGGTCTGCCAAGCGTTGCATCGTTGCCACAAATTCCGCAACGTCACTCCCAAGCAAACCAAAAAAAGCTGAGTCGACTTGCTCAACCGATTGTACCGCCTGGTTAGCCAGCGTGATTCCGGCCTGAGTCGGCTTCAGCAGGAAGGAGCGAGAGTCCTGCTCGTTGACCGCACGTACCACTAGCCCTTTTTGCTCAAGCTTACGGATGACCTGTGAGGTCATCATGACGTCAGACTTGGCAAAAGCAGCGAGCTGCTTTTGCGTGAGCTGTTTGTCGG
>DATDME010000004.1:0-8373 GCA_036518915.1 Candidatus Saccharimonadia bacterium
GTCTTTTCGCACCGATGATTCGGGTGATTCAGGATCGGTCGGACCGAGTAAGCTGTATCCGGTGATACAGCGAACGAGGAGTGATCGATCCTGAACTCACGAGCACGGTGAGGGCACACGTTTTGTTTTGGGATGGCTATATATACACGCATGTATATTATGTGCTTATCAACACTGAAATAGTTCCACCCAATATATAAGCCGCTTAGCAAACCTAGCAAAACGAAGAAAGACCGGTCACCCGGCCTTTCTCGCGTCGGTTAGCGCAAAATTAGCGGCGCAGATCGAGCTTCTTCAGAACTTCCTGGTAGCGAGTAGGATCGCGCTTGTTCAGGTAGTCCAGCAGCGAGCGGCGCTTACCAACCATCTTCAACAGACCACGGCGAGAGTGCTCGTCTTTCTTGTGCGTCTGCAGGTGCTTGGTGAGCTCCTTGATCTGCTCAGTGAAAATGCCAATCTGCACTTCGGGAGAACCGGTGTCACCCTCGTGGGTGGCCAGAGTGGTAATAACCTTGGATTTAGCTTCAGGCTTCAACATAACGATATAAATACTAGCACTTTTCGGCGTGCTTATCAAGTGTTTTAGATAGCGTTAATACTTTTCAGGTGCGATTTGATGCTTTCCGGCGTCGCCGTCTCCAGATCCAGCGCCTCTTCCAGCTTAAATTCGTCAACTTCCATCCGCTGCAGCGCGCTCAGATAGGCCCCCGTGCCAAGCATCCGGCCCAAATCTTCAGCCAGCGTCCGAATATACGTACCGCTCGACACCCGGCAGTCCAGCTCAATCAATGGATACTCATAGCGCATCAGCCGGTTTTTATAAATGGTGACACGCCGGGCCGGAATCTCCACCGTCTCTCCTTTGCGCACCCGCTTATA
Organism: Candidatus Saccharimonadia bacterium; assembly: GCA_036518915.1. Classification (GTDB taxonomy): domain Bacteria; phylum Patescibacteriota; class Saccharimonadia; order UBA4664; family UBA4664. Next base: position 880 of record DATDME010000004.1, read on the forward strand.
CGCTTCCTGACCATTAATCTTAATCGCCGAGTATACTGGCGGGACCTGATCGATTTCGCCGGTTAATTGCATCAGCGCAGCCGCAACCTCTTCCCGAGTGGGCACCCGATCGCTCACAGGACTCAGCTCGCCCTCCCGGTCCCCCGTCGTGCTCACCTGACCCAAAGTAATCTCTGCCAGATAGCGCTTGTCATGTTTTATTAATCGGTCAGCCTGCTTACAAGCCGGGCCAAACAACATAAGCATCAGCCCGCTGGCCGCGGGATCAAGCGTGCCGGCATGACCAATCTTGCGAAAGCCGGTAATCCGCCGCAGCCGCCGGATGACATCAAACGAGCTCATGCCGGTGGGTTTATGCACCAACAGGAGCCCGTTGAATTCCGGCGTTTGGTTAGGCGTCATGGCGGGCCGGCAAAGGCATGCCGAGATCGGCTTGGTCCGGGTGGACCTCCGGCACAGGCTGCATGCCCAGGTCAACCAGTGGCGACATCTCGGGCGGCAATTGGCCCGGCGCCACCACCGGCCGCGCCGGCTCAGCCAGTACGGCGGGCCCGGTCACTTCGGCGGGCTCGGCCACTAGGCGCGGCGCGTCCGGCTGGCTCAGCTCAATATGGCTAGGCGCGATAATTGGCAGGTCGGGCTCAGCCGCAGGCGCCACCACAGCCGCTACCGGCTGGGCTGGTTGAGCCGGCTGGGCAGGCTGGGCCGGTTGAACTGACTGCACCGGCTGCGTCTCACGGCGCGGCTCCGCTTGACGCGGCTGCTCAACGCGGGCCGGTTGGGCCGGCTTCACCTGGCCGCCAGAGCGCTCGCCGCGGGTATCGCCGCCGCGGCCGTCATGCCGGTCGTTGCGGTTATCATTCGTGCGGCTGTCACCACGGTTGTCATTGCCGCGGCCGTCACGATACAGCGCCCGCACCACCGCCTGCTGCCGGCCGCCAGCCGCCATCATTTGCGCGGCCACCGTCAGGCTCTTCGACGTGGTGTGCGTCGCCGTAAACCGGTCAGTTGAAGCCATCAAGCCCATCAAGAGCGGCGTGGCAATCTCGGCGTCAATAATGCCGCCCTGCAGGCTCTCGCTCAACGCCACCAAGATCTCGCATAAACTCGAAGCGTTGGGGTCAATCAAGTTAACCGCCCCGTAATTCTCGTTCGTACGATGGAAATCAATGTTAATAAGCGGCACTTCGGCCATGGCGGCCGCGTGCTGGTCATACAGACGGTCAAGCCGGGCGCGAGTCGGAACACCCAGGGCTATCACCACATCATAAGCGCCGGCTTGCGTCGCACCGTAGTCAAAGGTGACGTCACTGGGTACAAAGTTCCCCTTGTAGGGCGTAATGATGATATTGAGCTTGCCATCGACCATCTCATAACGCAATTTATCAACCTCGGCTTTGCTGGTGTCTAGCTTCAACACAAAGTCACGGGCGCCACCCAGCGATTTTTCCAGCACCGACGTATCAAGCACGTTAACCGCGTTCGGCAAGCTATCGGAGATGGCAGCCGTAACCTGCTTGCCAAATTTGCGCAGGATCATGGCGAGCGAAAGCACCGCCACCGCCTGGTCAACCGAGGGGTGCTGGCCAGTTAAAATTAAGATCGATTCGGCTTGGCGAATCGCTTCGGAGGTTTGCTGCTTGGGAGTCAAATCCATAATGCGTCGAATCTTACCTCATTTTGGGCATTTTGTCAAGTATCCGCTTATGCTTGGTCAGCCGGGGCCGGGGATCTGTCAACGCAAAGTAGAAATGTCCGGTCTCCTGCAATTTAGAAATGTCCTATTGGAAGCTCCGCCTCATTAGTTTTTCTCGTTATGACAAATTTCCGCCAAGGATGGTCCGGAGCTGGCTTGTGGCCTTGCCGGGGTTTGGGTGGATCAGCCTGGATGCGCTTGCTTTCGGGCTTGGGTTGAGCATCCAACCGCCGGTAGTCAAGGTAGCTGTCCCGGACCCGCAGCCGTATCGACCCATCCAACCGCTCCTCGACCGTGACCTTCGTCCGGGGCAGAATCAGCACTGGCTGGACGTTGGCGAGCTGGAACCAGTGCCCCTGAAACCGGATGGTGTGGTCGCGGTTCACGAGCCGCATTGACTGGACCGACAAGATCTGGGCCAAGTCCTCCTTGGGTGAGACCGGCCAGTGGAGGTTGGCCGGGGCAGCGGCCGGAACCCGAAACCGCTCATTAAAAGCCGGCAAGAACACCTCCCGTAAAAATCGGTTGGCTTCGGGAATGGTTGAGATCCCCGCGAGTCTCAGCTCTTTCACCAGTCGGTCTTGGAGGGTAACGAACAAGTTTTCAATCCGGCCCTTGGCTTGGGGTGAATGGGCATGAATGACCTCAATACCCAGCTCCTGCATCGCCCGCTCGAATTGGCTCACCATCTCGGGATCGTCGAGGGCACTGTTATGATTCACCTTGTACGTGCTGTGCCGGTCCAGGTAGATGCTGTTGGGTTTGCCAAACTGGTTAAAGTAATCCCACCAGAACTGCATCACCGGCCCGGTTCCTTCGTATTCAGCGAACTGGGCCACCACGATGTTATTGGCATCATCCCGGCTGGCGAGCAGCGTGCACTTTGGTCCCCGGCCCTCGAACCAGTCATGGAGGCTACCGTCGAATTGTGCCATTTCGCCAAACGAGGCTCGACGCTCCCGGCGATTACGGTGAACGGCCTGGCGCTGCTTGGGTTGCCACAAACCGGCTTCGGTCATGAGCTGGCGCAGGGTCTCGTGACTAATGTGAAGATTATGCCGTTCGGCGAGTTTCTCGGCCGCAAAGCTCGGTTTGAAATCCGCATAGTGCTCCCGGATGATACGGAGGGCCTCTGCCTTACAAGCCTGGTCAAACTGCCGATTACTCGGTTGGCCTCGCAAACCGTGAATGAGGCCAGCTGGACCCCGCTGCCGGTATTTGACCACCAGCCGTCTGACCTGACGGTCAGTGAGGTCCATGGCTCGAGCTGCTTGGGTCTGCGTGAGCAGGCCCTCCTGTACCTGCCTCAAAATCTCGGACCGATTAATTTCTTGCGCGCTCATGTGTAGTAGCTCCTTCATGAGCTTCCGCTTCTCCTTACATGGTTATGTTTGGAGAATAGGACATTTCTACTTTGCGCAATTAGGACATTACTACTTTGCGTTCACACCCGTCGCGAAAAACCGTTGACATCTGATACGGTATCGATTACTATACATAAGTCTTGAAATGGTTCGGTTTGATAGCTGCCTAGCAAGTTGGCTGCTATTTATTTTGACCCACGGTTGTAAGGTCTTAGCACATTGCGTCGTCAGCGTCTCCGTTGCTCCCTCGTCGTACTTCTCTGTACGCCTCGGTCCGCGACTTGTTGCTTCCTCGCACTGCATCTAAATCTTCCGACCGTATGCCAAGACAAAAGTAACTTGAAATCATTTATCGTGCAGTGCAATGATAGTAATCCTCCCCGGATTACTACTATTGAAAAGTCCTTCATGAGTAATCGTGAAGGCGAAGTCCTTAAACGAGCAATCGTCTAAGGCAACCAATGTTTTTTTGAGCGCCAAGCTCAAACAACCCAAAGACCCATCTCCCCGATGGGCTGTCTACTATCTAGCAGACATATTTGGAGAGTTTGATCCTGGCTCAGGATGAACGCTGGCGGTGTGCCTAATACATGCAAGTCGAACGAGCTCTTCGGAGCTAGTGGCGGACGGGTGAGTAACACGTTGGTACCTGCCCTCAAGTGGGGAATAACTGCCCGAAAGGGTGGCTAATACCGCATGTGATCGCAAGATCAAAGTCGCAAGACGCTTGAGGAGGGGCCTGCGTTCCATTAGCTAGTTGGTAGGGTAATGGCCTACCAAGGCGACGATGGATAGCTGGATCGAGAGGTTGACCAGCCACACTGGGACTGAGATACGGCCCAGACTCCTACGGGAGGCAGCAGTAAGGAATCTTCCACAATGGACGAAAGTCTGATGGAGCAACACCGCGTGCAGGATGACGGCCTTCGGGTTGTAAACTGCTTTTATATGGGAAGATTATGACGGTACCATATGAATAAGCACCGGCTAACTACGTGCCAGCAGCCGCGGTAATACGTAGGGTGCAAGCGTTATCCGGAATCACTGGGCGTAAAGCGTGCGTAGGTGGATGTTTAAGTGAGTTGTTAAATCGTGTGGCTCAACCATATCGATGCAATTCATACTGGGCATCTAGAGGACAGCAGAGGCAAGTGGAATTAGTAGTGTAGCAGTGAAATGCGTAGATATTACTAGGAACACCAATGGCGAAGGCAGCTTGCTGGGCTACTCCTGACACTGAGGTACGAAAGCGTGGGGAGCGAACAGGATTAGATACCCTGGTAGTCCACGCCGTAAACGATGCATACTAGACGTATGGGGTATCGACCCCCTGTGCGTCGCAGCTAACGCGATAAGTATGCCGCCTGGGAAGTACGGCCGCAAGGCTAAAACTCAAAGGAATTGACGGGGACCCGCACAAGCGGTGGATCATGTGGCTTAATATGACGCTACGCGTAGAACCTTACCGAGGCTTGACATCCCTGGAACCCCTGAGAGATCAGGGGGTGCCGCAAGGAACCAGGTGACAGGTGCTGCATGGCCGTCGAAAGCTCGTGTCGTGAGATGTTGGGTTAAGTCCCGCAACGAGCGCAACCCTTATCGTATGTTGTATTTTTCATGCGAGACTGCCCGGGCCAACCGGGAGGAAGGTGGGGCAGACGTCAGGTCGGCATGGCCCTTACGCCTCGGGCCGCACACGTGATACAATGGCCGGTACAAAGCGCCGCGATACCGCGAGGTGGAGCTAATCGCATCAAAACCGGTCCCAGTTCGGATTGCAGGCTGCAACTCGCCTGCATGAAGTCGGAATCGCTAGTAAACGTAGGTCAGCACACTACGTTGAATACGTTCCCGGGTCTTGTACACACCGCCCGTCACGTCACGGAAGTCGCCAACACCCGAAGTGCCTACTTCGCTAGGCCCTAAGGTGGGGGTGGTAACTGGGATGAAGTCGTAACAAGGTATCCGTACCGGAAGGTGCGGATGGATCACCTCCTTTCTAGGGAGAAACGACCAAGTAATTGGTTCCGGGGGCTCGACCCTCGGCCAGACTAACCTCTGCAATTTGATCTGCCAGTTTGCTGGAAGTGATCTTGTAACGTTAGCTGCGGTATCCTAGGTCGATCGTTGCACTGCACGATAAAGATTTCAAGTTACTACCAAAAACCGCTCCGTAAGGGGCGGTTTTTAGCGTCCATCTTGCATCAAGCCACCGGATTGATGTGACCAGAGCCGGGCGTAAAGTCCGGGGTGGGAGAGTAGGCGTTCGTGGTCACCTTGTTCGACGATCCGGCCGTCATTTAGTACCAGGATACGATCCATTTGCTTGATGGTACTGAGCCGATGGGCGATTACGAGGGTGGTGCGGCCGTCCATGAGCTTCCATAGCGCGTCTTGAATGAGGGCCTCGGACTGGCTATCAAGGGTGCTGGTGGCCTCGTCAAGCACCAAAATGGGGGCATTTTTGAGGATGGCGCGGGCAATGGCAACGCGTTGGCGCTGGCCGCCAGATAGCTTAACGCCGCGCTCGCCGACGATGGTGTCGTAGCCATGGGGGAGGCTGATGATAAATTCGTCGGCGTGGGCGAGCGCGGCGGCGCGTTTGATGGCGGCGGCGTCTGCGTCCGGCTGGCCGTAAGCAATGTTTTCGCCGACACTGCGGTGAAATAGCAGCGGTTCTTGCGGTACATAAGCGATTTGGCGGCGGAGGCTGGCTTGGGTGACGGCGGCAATATTCTGGCCGTCGATGCTAATTTCACCGGCATTAATATCATCAAAGCGCAGGAGCAAGCGCGTGAGGGTGGATTTACCGCCGCCGCTTGGCCCAACCAGGCCAATTTTTTCTCCGGCGGCCACCTGCAGATTGAAATCAGTAAAGACGGCTCGGTGGTGGCGAGCGTCGTGATAGGTAAACGTGACGTGCGAGAAATCGATGGCTCCGTCGTGCACGATTAATTCGGGGGCACTTGGCTGATCTTGAACCTCCGGCGTGTCTTGCAAAATGCTGGTCATGGGTGAGGCCTGCAGGAGGGCCTCTTCGATGTTTCGGATGAGCATATTGACTTCAAACAGTCGGGTGCTGAGGGTAATGGTTAACGTAAAAGCAAAAATGCCGACGCCTAATAATGTGGGGTCACGTTGGACTAATTGGACCACCAGAAAGATCAGCAGTGCCTGGAGCACCACTAAGATGCCGATTCGGGTGTTGCCGCGGCGCGACATCAGAACCCAGTCGTTGGTGCGGATGGTGGCAAAATGATCATTCAACCGGCGGTGGGTGGCTAACTCTCTAGCTTCCTGGCCGAAGGTTTTGACGGTGTTGATGTTGGTGACCGTATCGGCGAGGTGGGCGGTGACGTCTTTGCCGGCTTGTAACCGAGCCCAGCGGCGCGGAGACATGCGACGGCTATCATATATACCCAAACTGACGATCAGCAAGGTGGTGGCAGTGATAAACAGTCCCAGCTCCCATGACTCGGCGTAAATAAATCCAGCGCCGATCGTGAATGTGATGGCGAGTGGTACCAGGCTGGTCGCGATGGCGTCGGTGAGCCGGCCGTAGGCGGAGGGGTAATCAATGGCGTCAGACACCAGCTTGCCGCCGATATTGTTGCTATGGAACCCAATGCTGCGCATAAGCAGGGCGGTGAGGGCTAGTGATTGGAGATCGCGCAAGACGATGGCCTGGTGGCGCATCAGGGCGGGATGGCCTACCCGGTTCAGGATGAGCCCGGCTCCGGCCGCGATTACAAACATCGCTAGGTAATGCAGCGGCTGGCCGTGCGGGGTGGCCAGGGCTCCAAGGGTTTTGCTGATGAATAGCGGCGCCACGCTGTTAGATAGGATAAGGCCGGCGGGGAATAACAGGCTGAGAAAAAATAATCGGCGGTGCGCTTGGTTGGCGCGCCAGAAGAGAGTAAGTGTTTGGCGATCTAGCTGTGTTGACCGGTTTGTTCGGCTCATAACACCCCCTTTGTTTTTGCATGACAGCGTTTGACGATGATTCGTGCGGGTGGGACCCTCCCCATCGCGCTACTTATTGGGCATAACCAGCTTGGGCATAATCAGCGGGGGCTTGGCGTGAGTATCGGCTATAACGGTGGAATTACGCCGCATCCACTGGCATATCCATTGTGCAACCATTATCCAAAACATGGCTGAGGCGATAAATATCATAGCCATTTGCCAATCTGGGGGCTGGTCGCAGTAATCGCCACAATCAAGATGGGAGAGGGGAATGAGTAAGAATACCTCAAAAGCCAGGTTCAACCCGGCCGCGACGCAGGTAGAAATAAAGAACCAATTAGCTTGGGCGATTTGGTTTGAGCGGTTGCTTGCCCAAACGAGCGCCGTAATGAATCCTACCAGCGCCGCCAGCTGGCCGCTGCTAATAAAATAGCTGATGAAGACAGCTGGGCTGGTGCCGCTTAACTC
>DATDME010000005.1:0-17902 GCA_036518915.1 Candidatus Saccharimonadia bacterium
TGGCCAAACTGCGCGCCAAATTTGCCGACCGCCTGCTGAGCGCCTAGCCTGATGCGCTTTAGCGTATAATGCAGCCATAAGGAAGGTGCGTCACAATGAAAATGGCTCCGTTTATCAAGGGGTGGCTGCCGCTGGGCGTCGGCCTCACCCTAACCTTTGGCACGGTTTACTTGGTGGGCCAGCAAATCTACCGCCAGTTGGCTTACGACCCTCAGGTACAGCGAGCCCATGACGCGACGCTGGGCACCATCGATGGCCCGGTGGTCAATATGGCTACCAGCCTGGCCGCCTTCCAGATGAACCTAGATCAAGACCGGCGCATCCTGGGCACCACCGGACAGCTCGACGGCGTGAGCGTCCTGCCGCCCGCCGGCGTGTTTGACTATGCTCGCGCGCACAGCGAAAACCATCTCACCTGGCAGCCCCGCGCCGGCGTGCGGCTGGCCGCCGTCGTGGTCAAAAAGCCCGGCGGGTACGTGCTGGTGGCCCGCAATCTCAGCGAAACCGAAAAACGCACGCAAATGCTGCTCGGCCAGGTTGTCATTGCCTGGCTGGCCACCCTGCTGGCCACGCTGGTCGTCGCCCGGGTGTTTGACCGCCACAAGGATTAACGGACAGCCGCCATGTCACTCATCAACCCTAACCAATACATCAAGCAGTTCCGCGATATTGAAGACCGCCTAGCCGACTGGATCACCGGTTTCGCCGGTAACATGAAGTTTGTGTACTTCCACGCTTTTTGGTTTGGCTTTTGGATTGCGGCCGGTGTGGGCGCCTTCGGGCCCGAATTTGAGTTCGATAAGTACCCCTTCAGCTTTCTGACGATGGTGGTATCCCTTGAGGCAATATTCCTGTCGACCTTCGTGATGATCAGCCAAAACCGGGCCGGCGTAAAATCGGAAATCCGCTCCCAGCTTGACTACGAAACCGACCTGCAGGCCGAGCGTGAGATCGCCATCATCATGCGCACGCTGGCCCGCATCGCCGAAAAGCATAAAATTGACATCAAAGACCTCAAAGCCGAGATGGACGACGTCAAGCACCTGGCCCAGCGCGAGGCCGAGCGCCGCACCGAATCCCGCCACAAGCGCCGCTTGCGCCGCATTGAGCAGGGGAAGGGCTAGCTGAACCGCTTCACCCAGGCCTGAATGGCTTCGGGCTCGGGGTCCATGATGTCGTAATGGCCGGCATCGGCTGGGTCGATCCACACGAAATGGTCATGTTCTTCGCTGAGCCTCACCTCAGTTGTCGCTGCCCGGCAGGCAAAAAATATCGCCACAATTTGGTTAGGCTGACCTTTAATAACGGGGAACCATTCGCCCACAAACACTGGCTCGCCCTGCTCAACTTCCAGGCCTGTCTCCTCCATGATCTCGCGCTTTAAACCTGCACGGAACGGCTCGCCCGCGTTCAGCCGGCCACCCGGCAGGTGGTAACGGCCATGGTTAGTACCTTCCTCGTAGGTGTCGGCTTCCCGTAAAATGAGGATCTGACCCTGGGCATTGGCAATGATGGCTTTGGTGGCGATGCGCTGCGTGATGGTTGGAGTGTTCATACCGTCATTAATACCGAGTTTTGCGGGCCGCGATATGTGCGCCGCCAATATGTTAAACTAAAGCTCGATGGCCGCCGCGCATACCTCAAATCCTCCGCTCAAAATCGCGCCGGTTCGCCTGCGCGAGTTGGCACAGCTCCACCGGATGTTTGAACGGGCCGTGCGCATTCATTTTGCCTACTTTCCCGAACGCGTGCAGCGCCAGGTCATTGCCGAACATAGCTTAATCCAGCTCCTCAAAGCCTATGCCGACTCGCGGCGGGTGGTCTTGGTGGCGCGGCGCCGTGGCCAGCTGGCCGGTTATTGTGTGGCGGCTGTGCCGCCGAATGGCCCAGCCCAGCTATTTTGGCTCTACGTTGACCCGGTGCACCGTGGCACCAATACCGGCCTCAGCTTGCTCTCGCGCGCCGTCAAGGAAATGGAGCGCCTTGGCGCCCAAACAATTTTCTTGGCCACCCACGACCATCGCCGCTATTATGAACGCCAAGGTTTTAAGTTTGACCACCGGGAGTCGCAGCACGGCGTAGATATGGATATTATGAGCTTTAGCATCAGGAGGCCCGCATGAGCCGCAAACCCAAGGCGTGGCGCCGGCCGGCCGTCTGGCTGGCGGCGGGCATTGTGCTCATCGGCGGCGCCTACGCGCTGGTGCAACGCAGCCATCGCCCGGGCGGCTTGCCCAGCCTGGATTACACCGCCGAATCAGCCCGGCCCGGCGACCTCATTGCTATCGATAGCGTAGACCGCCTGTCCCCCGAGGAGGCTGCCGCCACCGCCCGGGCAAACTACGGCGCCGCCACCCCGGCCATCACCACCGGCGTGCAAAAAGTTATCTTTCATTACCGCTCCCGTACCGTCAGCGGCAGTTGGATCACCGTGTATGGCCGCGCGTACCTGCCCGACGATCCGGCCAATAACCTGCCGGTTTACGGCTTCGCGCCCGGCACCACCGGCATTGGCGACCAGTGCGCCGCCAGCCTGGAAGTCCCCACCAAGGCCAACTGGGCGAACTACGATTCGCACCTCGTGGCCTATGCCAGCCAAGGCCTGGCCGTGGTCACCACCGATTACGAGGGCATGCGTGACCCCAGCCGCATCCATCACTACATGGTGGGCGAGTTGGAGGGCCGCGCCTTGCTCGACGCCGTGCGCGCGCTCACCAAGCTGCCGCAGGTCAAAGGCCGGCTCAAAATCGCCAACCTCTTCGTGGGCGGCTACTCCCAGGGTGGCCACGCGGCCCTTTGGGCCGATAAGATTGCCCCCGAATATGCCCCCGAACTGCACATCAAGGGCGTGGTGGGGTATGGCCCGGTCATGAGCGTGAAGGCCACCCTGGCCGACGTTGCGCACGGCGCCAACATTAACTGGTTTGGGCCCTACGTCCTGTACAGCTACAACGACTACTACCGCACCACCTATCCCCTCACGCAGATGCTCCTGCCCGTGACCGCCGAGCGGCTCGGCAAAGACGTGCCGGCCCATTGCATTGATACCGATATTCCGCACTGGGGCCGCAATCCCTTTGGCGTCTACACGCCCGACTTTATGGCGACCTTCCTGAATAACGCGTGGGAGGGGACGGCTTACGCCGAGTTTGGCCACCAGCTTGACCTCAACGCAGTTGGCTCCGACCCCACCGCCTCGGCCAAGCGTATCAACACCGGCGGCCTCGATAACGTGGTGTATCCCAGCCAGCAGGTCGCCGGCGCCCAGCAGCTCTGCAGCTCAAGCTCGGGGCCGGTGCAGCAAGTCACGTACCCGCACGCCACGCATTACGACACCATGCTGCAATCGTTCGCGGATACGCTGGCTTGGATGCGCGACGTGATGGCCGGCCACGTTTCGGCCAGCAACTGCCCCGGACTCGTGGCGCCGCCATTGCCCACGCCGGTGCCGGCCCCCACGCCGGTGCCGGCCCCCACGCCCGTGCCCACGCCCATGGCCACCCCGGCACCGACACCGGCGGCCGGAGCCGGGTTATGAGCCACGCTGCCGCCGCCGAGCGCGAGGCACTGTTGGCCGCCACCGTGGCCGCCACCAACCAGCCGTACCGCCCTGGCAACCGCATAACCATCTTGCAAAACGGCGACAGCATCTTCCCCGCGATGCTAGATGCCATCCGGCACGCCCGCACCAGTATTGAGTTTTGCACCTACGTGTATTGGAAAAGCGGCATTGCCAGCGAGTTTGCCGACGCCCTGATTGACCGCGCCACCGATGGGGTAACAGTGCGCCTGCTGGTGGACGCCGTCGGTGGCGCGGTCATGGACACCCGCACGCTCTGGCGGCTGGAGCGGGCCGGCGTGCAAGTGGCCTGGTTCCGGCCGGTGCGCTGGCCGTACATCCATAAGCTTAACAACCGCACGCACCGGAAAATCCTGATTGTGGACGGGTCCATCGGCTTTACCGGCGGGGTGGGCATTGCCGCAGAATGGACCGGCGCGGCGCAGGACGCCAGCCACTGGCGCGAAACCCACTGCCGGCTCGACGGCCCCGCCTGCGCCGACCTCCTCGCCGGCTTCGCGGAAAACTGGCGCGAGGCCCGCCGCGAGCCCTTGGAGCTCAACCGGCCGCTGCCCGAACCGGCCGGCGACATTGCCGTACAAACCACCATCAGTACCGCCGGCCGCCACCAGGCCACGCCGATTGACCAGCTGTTTGGCGCGGTGTTTGCCCACGCCCGCCACCGGCTGTGGATCACGACCGCCTACTTTGTTCCCAGTCCGGCGATTATGGGCCAGCTCCGCACCGCCGCCATCCGGGGCGTGGACGTGCGCATCCTCACTAACGGGCCACTGTCGAACCACAAAATTACCCGCTTGGCCGGCCGGGCTAGCTATGGCCCGCTGCTGGCGGCCGGCATCCGCATCTACGAGTACCAGCCTACGGTACTGCATACCAAAATCATCATTGCCGATGGACATTGGGGCACGGTGGGCTCGGCTAACCTGGACGGCCGCTCGCTCATCCATAACGACGAGCTCAACATCGCCTTTAGCGACCCCACGATCGCCGGCCAGCTCGAGGCTGCCTTCGAGGCCGACCTCGGCCAGAGCCAAGCCATCAGCCTAGCTCATTGGCGCAAGCGGGCCGCGTGGGAGCGGCTGGCCGAGCGCGGCACGTTTGTGATCCGCGGGCAACTCTAGCGGACCTGAGCGGCCGGCGGCCACGGCGCAGCTAGTCACGTCTGATAAATCACTATAGAATGAAGCCGTTTGTAGTACACTCAGAGCTGGAACAGACCTTCAGCGCCATAAAGGAGAATCCCATGCCTGCAAAAGTAACCAAAGCCGTGATTGCCGCCGCCGGGCTTGGCACCCGCTTCTTGCCCATGACCAAGGCCATGCCGAAAGAGATGCTGGCCATCATTGATAAACCCATCATCCAATATGTGGTGGAAGAAGCGGTGGCGGCCGGCATCACCGACATCATCATCGTGGGGTCAGCCAACAAGCGCGCCATTGAAGACCACTTTGACCACCAATACGAGCTGGAAAACAAGCTCCGCCAGGACGGCAAGCACGAAATGGCCGACCGCATGGAGCAAGTAGCCGAGCTGGCTAACTTTGTCTACCTCCGCCAAAAGGGCCCGTACGGCACCGCCACGCCGGTCCTCAATGCCATGCACCTGCTCAACGACGAGCCGTTCTTGTTTCTGTATGCTGATGACTTCTTCCGCTCCGATGTCCCTCGGGCCGTCAGCCTGGTGGATACCTACAATGCCACCGGCAAGTCCGTGATTGCCCTAACCCCCATGGCCAAAGGCCGGGCTAAGTCGTACGGCATCGCCGACGTCAAACACGAAGCCGGCCCCAGCACCTTCGAGCTCAAGGGTCTCATTGAAAAACCTGAGCCAGATGAGGCGCCGCACATCGACGGTACCATCTTTGCCTCTACCGCCGGCCAGGTGCTCACACCCGATATCTTCCCGCTGCTCTACGACCTGGAGCCCAACCCCAAGAACGGCGAAATGATCCTGGCCGACGCCATCAACCAGTTGGCTGCGAAGGAGCCGGTTTATGGCCGGGTGATTGATGGCCAGTGGCACGACTGCGGTAACAAAGAAAAATACCTTGAGGCCATCGTGGATGTCGCCCTGGCCGATGAGCACATCGCTCCCAGCTTCGCGGAGTTCCTCAAGGCCAAACTGGAGCACCGCTCGTGAAGCCCGTCATTGCCTTCTACGATGCCCATGAGCTTGATCAAGCGTTCTTTCGGGAGCGCCTCAGCGACAAGTTTGAGTTGCTTATGACCGATGCCGACCTAACCGCCGAAACCGTCGGTCAAGCGGCTGCCGCCACCGTCGTGTCCACCCACGTCACGAGTAAAGTTTCCGCTGAACTCATGGCCCAGCTGCCCAACCTCAAGCACGTGGCCTGCCGCTCCACCGGCTATGATAACGTCGACCTGGCCTACTGCAAAGACCACGGCATTACCGTGTCATCGGTGCCGAGTTACGGTGATGAAACCGTCGCCGAGTACGCCATCATGCTGCTGCTGGCCGTGTCCCGCAAGCTCTTGCCGGCCGTCCACAGCGTGGCCGAGGGCGTGACGGTACCGCAGCAGCTCACCGGCCGTGATCTGGCCGGCAAAACCCTCGGCATCATTGGCACAGGCCGCATTGGCCGCCACGCCGCCACCATCGCCCGAGGGTTTGGTATGAACATCATTGCCTACGACCCGTTCCCCAACGCCGCCGCCGCGCAAGCAGTCGGCTACCAATATGTCACCCTAGATGAGCTCTTCGCCCAGGCCGACTGCATTACACTGCACGCGCCGGCCACGCCAGACACCCAGCACATCCTGGGGGCCGAGGCGTTCAAGCAGGTCAAGTCCGGCGTGATCATTGTGAACACTGCCCGCGGCACGCTCATTGACACCCCAGCCCTCATTGACGCGCTGAACGCCGGGCGGGTCGGTGGTGCCGGCCTCGACGTCCTCGAAGGCGAGGAGTTCTTGCAAACCGGCCCCGAGCTCAAGCTGCTCGACGAGCAAGAACTCGACCCCAAAACCAAGCAGGTCTTGGCCATAGACATCCTCACGAAATTACCGAACGTCCTCATTACCAACCACAACGCCTACAACTCGGCTGAGGCGCTCGACCGCATCCGCCAAACCACCACCGACAATCTCACTGCCTGGCTAGCCGGCACCGCGCAAAACCTGGTGAAGCTGTAGCGGGGCAGGGGATGGGCGACCGCAAACTTTACCTCTTAGCCGGCGGCCTCGGCAGTTTTGCGGGCGCCTACGTGCCCAGCCTGTGGGGCGCCGGCGAATTTTCGGGCAGTTCCATTCTGTTTAGCGTAATTGGCGGGATCGCCGGCATCTGGTTGGCGTATAAGCTAATAAATCGGTAACGCTTGGGCCAGATCTTCGTAAGCTTGCCCAAATGTGCTGCGCGCCAAGCAATGCTACGATCATTTCATGGCGGAGTTAGCGACTTACAGCATTGAAACCGATCACACTGTTTTACTGACCTACACCGATGGCAAACGGTTGCGGGTACCAGTTGCCCAATTGGGGGACTACCTCAGCCCCACCGATTACAACCAAGTTCGTGCCGGCATAAAATTGCGCCGGCACTTTTTGCATAACCACATGCCCAAGGCTGCGCTGGCTTTGGCGGCCGGTGGTCTTTTGGCCGTGTTGGCGCTGGCGGGCCGGCCGCTGGCCCTGTGGTGGTCCGGCCAAGGGACGCCGGGTGAGGCTGAGCCAACCGTCACGCCGATGGACATCATTGTGCGCAATCTGCCGGACGAGCCCGTGCCTACCGCCGCCCCGCCCACACCGGTGGTCGCCGGAGCACCGACGGCCAGCCCGGCCGCCGGGCCCAGGCTGACGCCGCGCTCAATGCTGGTGGCCAAGCGGGTCGCCGCGCCGCCGGCCGTGGCGCTAGCGCCGTCCCAAGCGCCGTCCCTGCCGGCTCCGTCCGCCAGCCTACCGCCGTTACTGGGCGAGGTGTTGGGCGACTCCACCGGGCCAGACGAGCCTGTTGCGACGCCCACACCGACGCCCCCACCGACGCCCCCGCCCACCCCGGCCTCCACGCCAACGCCCATCGCAACTCCGGCGCCCAACAACACGCCCGCGCCCACCCCAACCTCCACACCCGCTCCCACGCCGGGGCCCGCAGCGTTGGGTCACTAGCGGCCGCCGGCACAGTTTTAGGCATTTTTTGAGCTCAATCGTGTATAATAAGGGCCAGTAGATAACATTCCGGAGATGAATATGACCGAACTTCCCGCATGGGCCAAAGGTACCGAGGTGGTAAATACCATTGTGGAAATTAGCAAGGGCAGCCAGCTCAAGGTTGAGTGGGACACCAAGCGCCAGCTGTTTATGCTCGAC
Organism: Candidatus Saccharimonadia bacterium; assembly: GCA_036518915.1. Lineage (GTDB taxonomy): Bacteria > Patescibacteriota > Saccharimonadia > UBA4664 > UBA4664. The sequence goes on from DATDME010000005.1 coordinate 7,904, forward strand.
CGCGTGGAGCCCGCCATCTTTGCCAAGCCCGTCAACTACGGCTACATTCCGTCGACCCTCGACGAAGACAAAGATCCGCTTGACACCCTCATCATCACCGACGAGCCCATCCCTATGGGCGTGCTGGTGGAGGGCCGCGTGATTGGCGTGCTGAACTTTGTGGATGACGGCGAGAACGACCACAAGATCGTGGTCGTGCCGGCCGATGACCGCCACACCGGCAACGCCGTCACATCCTTAGACGACCTGCCGCCCCGCTGGAAGGAGCAAGTGGAGCACCACTTCACCCACTACAAGGACCTCAAGAAGCCTGGCACCACCAAGGTAGAAGGCTGGGGTGACGCGGCGGCGGCCGTCAAAATCATCGAAGAATGCATCGAGCGGGCTAAGTAGCGTTCGCCGTGTTCGCTAAAATCAAACTTTTACACAAATACCGCCGCCGCAACCTCTGGCAGCTGCTCTATGGCTCCAAGTGGGTTTCGGCTGGCGCCCTTATCTTTGGCTCCGACGGCCGGATCCTCCTTATCAAGCACCGCTGGCGGGGCCAGTGGGAGTACCCCGTCGGCATGACCGACGGCAGTGAATCGCCCCTGGCCACCGCCCGGCGCGAGCTGCAAGAAGAGGTTGGCTTGCAGCTGGGCGAGCTCAAGCTCGTGGGTGTCGATTTCTTCCACCGCCGGACCCCCAACGGTAATCTCGTCATGACGTTTGGCGGCGCCATCACGCACGACCAAGCCGCCCAGCTCAAGCTCGACCCCGACGAAGCCACCGCCTACACCTGGGCCACCCGCGACGAGGCCCTGGAGCTGGTGGAGCCCTGGCTCGAAAAACGCCTGCGCGAATTATTTTCCGCCTACGACTCGGGTTGCCCCGTGTACTTGCACAAGGGCGAGCCCGTAACACCTGCTTAATCTGGCAATCCTTGCATCGGCCCCGGAGCATGCGCTCCGGGGCCGTGCCCCATTTTGAACCCAGAGGGATCCGGTTTTGACCCCGGCCAGCCTCGGCCTTGATCCCAAGCAAACCCCGGCTTGATATATCGCACTCAAGCTTATATGATGTACCTAACATAAGCGGAATTAACACAAAACCCATGCCATACAAAGTCGCGATTAATGGCTTTGGCCGCATTGGCCGAAGTGCCTTTAAGATTGCCCACAGCCATCCCGAACTAGAAGTGGTGGCCATTAACGACCTTACCAGCACCGAAACCCTGGCCTATCTGCTGAAACACGATTCCAACTACGGCACCTACCACGAAGAAATCGGGCACGACGACACCAACCTCATCGTGGGTGGCACGCCCATTAAAGTGACCGCCGAAAAAGATCCCGTCGCCCTGCCCTGGAAAGACCTGGGCGTCGATATCGTCATTGAATCAACCGGCCGCTTCACCAAGTACGAAGACGCCAAAAAGCACCTCGACGCCGGCGCCAAACGCGTCGTCATCAGCGGCCCCACCAAGAGCCCCGAGGCCGGCACCTTCGTCATTGGCGTCAACGACGGCGACCTTACCGCCGATAACAGCGTGGTGTCCAATGCCTCGTGCACCACCAACTGCATTACGCCCGTGGCCGTCATCGTTGAAGAAAAATTCGGCATTGAAAAGGCCATGATGACCACCGTGCACAGTTACACCGCCAGCCAGGCGCTGCAAGACGCCCCCGCCAAGGACCTGCGCGAGGGCCGCAACGCCGCCGAAAACATCGTGCCCACCAGCACCGGCGCCGCCACCGCCGCCGCCAAGGCCTTCCCGGCCCTCAAAGACAAATTTGACGGCCTGAGCGTGCGCGTGCCCACGCCAGTCGTGAGCTTAAGCGACTTCACCTTCGTCACCAAAAAAGACGTCACCATCGAGCAGGTGAACGCGGCGCTCAAGGCCGCCAAGGACGAGCCGCGCTTCGTCGGCGTGCTCGACGTCACCGACGAGCCCCTCGTGTCATCCGACTTCATCGGCAATCCGCACAGCTCAATTGTGGACCTCTCGCTCACGAATGTCGTCGGCGGCAACCTCCTCAAAGTGGTGGCCTGGTACGACAACGAATGGGGCTACTCCAACCGGCTGGTGGAAATGGTACTGAACGTTGGCAAAACCATCCAATAGCCCAAGCCCTGCCCTGCTCACTACACTCGGCGTGGTCAGCGGTTTGTTGCTAGCCTTTGAAGGCTTCGTGGCCTGGGTCTGGATAACGACCGCCAACCAAACCCCCAACGGCAACAACGGCGACGCCGGCTTCTTCGTCCTCATTCTGGCCGTGCTGTTGATGGTGGTGCTGCCCATCCCGACGCTTGTGAACCTCGTCGCTCTCCTGCGCTGGTTACGTCGCCGCACTGCCGCCCCGCTCAGTCCAACGCAAAAATTTCTTATAGGTCTCATGGCGCTGCAAGTGGTGGCCGCACTGGGTTTTGTGGCAGTTGAATTTGGGCCTTGGCTCTGGGGACTGGTTGGGCTGCTCTAAGGGCCGAGAGATGCTATGGTAAAGGTATAAGGGAAGCTTTCTGCCATGACTATCTACCTCGGCGCCGATCACGCCGGCTTTGAACTGAAAACCGCCATTCAGCAACACCTCCACCACACCGGCCGGCCGGTGATTGACTGCGGCGCGCAAACGCTCGACGCCGCCGACGACTACCCGCGCTACGCCTACGCCGTGGCCAGCAAAATTCTCGGCGCCTCGGAAGATGATTTCGGCGTGCTCGTCTGTGGTAGCGGCCAAGGCATGAGCATGGCTGCCAACCGCGTCAATGGCGTGCGCGCGGCGCTGGCCTGGTCGCCCGATGCTGCCCGCAGCGCCCGCGCCGACGACAACGCCAATGTGCTCGTGCTGCCGGCCCGCTTCATCGCGCCCGACGAGGCCCTAGAAATACTTGAGATCTTCCTGAACACCGAATTTAAGGCCGATCCCAAGTACCAGCGCCGCCTGGATGAACTTGAACAATTGTACGGATAGAAATGAAGAAACTCATCTTATATAGCTTAAATATTATCGCGCTGATAATCTTACTGCCGGCAACATATGTGTTTATGACCAGTATTACTTGTCATGCCACAGATTGCGGTTACGGCTTAGCGTTATTCTCGTTTCCGCTGGTCTTGTTCGCTCTGTTAGGTGCGTTGCTGATTGTGGCGTATGACATCTATTTGTTGATGCGCTCCCGATTAGCGCCAGTCGGCAAGTCGGTCAAGCAATCGGGGCTCAACCGGTCGATCCCGCCGGCGGTTATCCGCGGCTTCTGGCTGGTGCTTGGCGGCGCCATCCTAGTCTTTATCGTGGGCAAGCTAGCCTTCGTGTGGTAAAACGGCCATGCTACCATAGTAAGCATTAGAGGTTTCACAAACGCACAATGCCATCCGTCGCTCCCACGATTAACGCCACCGATCCCGCCGATTACGCCCGCCGCATCAACAACGTCAAAGGCGTCGCCAAGCGCCTGCACATTGATGTGGGCGACGGTGTGTTTACGGATGTTAAAACGGTCGGTTTGTCCCAGGTGTACGACATTGACGGTGTGCCGTTTGACCTGCACCTCATGATGGTGCACCCCGAATCACAAATGGAGAATATTTGCTCTCTCAAGCCACAATTAGTGATTGTACATTTTGAGGCGCCGTTTGATCATGAGGCTTTCTTCAAGGAGCTGCGGGAAGTGGATGTGAAAGTTGGGCTGGCCATAAATGTAGAAACTACCATTGAGCAGGTGCGTGACGTGCTGCCCGCCATCGATCACCTGGTGGTCTTCACCGGCCAGCTGGGCCACAACGGCGGCGAATTCCGCGGTGACTGCCTGGAAAAAATCGCCCAGGCCCGCGCCATCAACCCGCAGCTCGAAATCGCCGTCGACGGCGGCATCAACCAAGAAACCGGCCGCCAAGCCATTGAGGCCGGCGCCGACCTCCTCGACGTCGGCAGCTTCATCCATGACGCCGACGACCCCGAGATCGCTTACGTGGCTATTGAGGCTATCGCGGAAGGTGTAAGCTAACCCTTAGCCGGAGCTAGCTTCTTGGCCTCATTGTAGAGCAGCTTCTGGGCGCGCTCGAGAGTTGACTTTTGGAACTTCAGCGCTTCATTCGAGAGGTCTGCCAGCCTAGAGTTGCCCATCGCATCAGCCAAGCCCTCCAGGGCGCCCCAGATCGCGATGCCGCCGCCACTGCTCAGTGCGATCCACGACAGCACATGCGTCAGGTCCTTGGGCATGTCGTCCATAAAGTCGTCACGCATCGACCGAAAGTTCTGATCGGCCAGCTCACAGGCCGCTTGAGCCTTGTCGGCGACGCCAACCGATTCGGCTAACGCCTCACTCCGCTTCGTGTGCTCCTCGTAAGTTTGCTTCATCGTGTCTAAGTCCGAGGCTTCAATGCATTGGTTCAGTAAACCGCGATATTCGCCGGTCGCCTCGGCCCCCAGCGAGCAAAGCGCCATAGCCATACCGAGTTCATGAGTCAAAAATTCTTGTGCGTCCATCAGCGATCCCTCGTTATGGTAAAAATTATCCCAGAGCATACCCATGGCCATCATCGCGTAAACTTCCAATCTAACGCTGGCATTGATCCGCAATACTAGGAAGGTTGCCTACAAAGGCACAGGGCCGCCTCAGACCCGTGGGTCCGAGGCGGCCGGGAGGCGAGAGAGGACGGCCGGCGGATGGTGTCAGCCGAGACCCAGCAGGCGGCCGGCGATGGCTTTCATCAGGTCGTCCGACCACGATACATTGCTGGGGCTGAGTTCCAGGGCGGCCAAGTAGTGCAGGGACCTAGCCAGGTAGAGCTTCGGGTCCGAACGGTCCAAGTCCGTATTTGCGGGATCAAAGACTTCGCCCAGCGAGAAAGCCGCCATGACCCCGAAAGTGGCCGCCAAGAGCAGCTCGCCCGGATCGGCCAGCAGATCACCCAGGCGCTCCCGAGTCTCGCCCAGGATCTGGGCGCGATTTTCGAGGGCCAAGATGCCCATTACGACAGCAGCTTCCGCTTCAAGACCTTATATATTTAGTCAACTCTTTTACACATCTCGATATTACTATTGACAAAAGCATAAGAATAATGTAGCATATATAACGATCCTGATCGCGGAACCGCCGCATCAGTGACAGCCCTTCGAGACTTTGGAGTCAATGTGCCCAGCGACAGCCTCTCCGACATGCTTAGTGAACTCGTTCGTAAGGGGACGGCCAACATCATCGAGTTGACCGCGACCGGATTCGGCACGAATCAGGACTTCGACGCCGCCGCCTATGCGGCTGCGTCGGACCAGAACCCCGTGCTGGTACAGGTCGTCTCGAACCGCACCGGCACCACGTATGGCATCGAGCTATTCGGCATAAGCGAGGATGGGACCGCAAGGGGCTTCCAGGTTCTGATCGGTTCCAAGCAGCTTAAGGAGAAGAACTACCGTAAGGTGACTCTGGTTAACCAGGGTGGAAAGATCCACGTTCTCCCGGGATGGCCGAGCGTAGCTCACTGAGGGTCTCATCCGCCCATCCGGTCACCCCTCATCTCTCCCGCTCGAAGGGTTCGCTCCGTTCCGTTCGCCATACTCGGCGCTCGGAGCGGGGCGTCCTGCGTTTATGGGTAATTGTTTTGGCTCGGGAACGTCGCCCAGGCGCTTGCCATCCTCATGTCCGTGGCCTGGAGCACCTGGTACCGGGACCGATCCAATTTCTTCCCGGCGATGCTGGAGCTAGCTCGGGGGTATGCCTTGGTTAGTGAGGAGTTAAATCTACCGAGTTTTCAAATCCCGCAAAAACGGTTATGGTAATACCATGACACATAAGCAGTTGGCCCTCATGGCCGACCAGATCCGCCAAGACATCATTGAGATGCTGGTGGCCGCCGGCAGCGGGCACAGCGCCGGGCCGCTTGGCCTAGCCGATATCTTTACCGCGCTTTATTTCGAAATCATGGAACACCGTCCCAAAGATCCCGGCTGGGACGGCCGCGACCGCCTCTTTCTCTCCAACGGCCACGTCGTGCCGGTGCGTTACGCTACCATGGCGCGGGCCGAGTATTTTCCCGTCAAAGAGCTGAAAACCTTGCGCAAGCTCGGCACGCGGCTGCAGGGCCACCCCGAGCGAGTGCGCCTGCCCGGGCTCGAATCCACCAGCGGCCCGCTCGGCAGCGGCCTCAGCCAGGCCGCCGGCCACGCCCTGGCCCTGCGCATGGACGGCCGCCGCAACCGCGTCTACTGCATCACCGGCGACGGCGAGCTCGACGAGGGCAACATCTGGGAAGCCGTCATGTTTGCGGCGGCCAAAAAACTCACCAACCTCACCGTCATCGTTGACCGCAACAACATTCAAATTGACGGTCCCACCGAGCTCGTGATGCCGCTAGACGACCTGGCCGCCAAGTGGGCCGCCTTCGGCTGGCACGTCATTGAAATTGACGGCCACAACTTTGACGCCATCATTTCGGCCTGCAACCTCGCCAAAGCTATCGTGGAACGACCCACCGTCATCATCGCCCACACCATCGCCGGCAAGGGTGTCGACTACATGGAATACGACTACCATTGGCACGGCAGTCCGCCCGGCACCATCGAGCCGCCCGGCGCCCCGCCCAAGAACGATCAGGCCCGCATCGCCCTCCATGAACTGCGCACCCTGGGTGGCCAAATTCGGAGCGAGCATCAATGAGCCGGGATGGACAAGTACAATCGCGCCGTCGATTGTTTACTACTCGACTTGTATTGAGCGCTATCTTACTCTCTATCGCCTTTGGACTATTTTTGTATTGGAGCTGGGGAATGCCGCTGCCGGGTGATGTGATCGAACCAGGAAGAATCTCGCGGTCCTATTTACTACGGTATGCACTCGTACCACTCGTAATCCTGATAGTCGGACTCCTAACCGCACCTTGGGATCAGAAAATGGTACGCGATTTTATAACCCGCAAAACTTTGACCGTGTTAGGATTGTCAGCACTTGGAGTATCGCTACTATCATGTTTTGTGCCATTCCCGCCCGTTACGCCGCCCTGTTGCATGGTCGGACCAATGCGAGAGCGGGGATTGCCAATTACTTATATCATTCAAGAAAAGCCATTTAGTGACGAAGATGGACCGTGGAGAGGACCAGAAGATGAATTCGGAGACCAAACTGCCCCGATCGGTTTTAGCGTGATATGGTTCTCTGCAGACGTCACAATTTGGGCACTCTACATGTTCTACGGAACATACTTTAGGAAAAGCCTGAAATTGAGAAAGAATCGCATATGATCGACCCCTCCCAACGCCTCAATCCGCACCTTATGCTACCCGATGTGGAGCAAGAGCCCATCCGGGCCGGCTTTGGCCGTGGCCTGGTGGACGCCGCCCACCGCGACCGCCAGGTGGTGGCCCTCTGCGCCGACCTCACCGAATCCACCAAGATGGACGCCTTTGCCAAAGCCTTCCCCGACCGTTTCGTGGAGGTCGGCATCGCCGAGCAAAACCTCGTGACCGTGGCGGCCGGCATGGCCCTGGCCGGCAAAGTACCGTTTGTGTCGTCGTACGCCGCCTTTTCACCGGGCCGTAACTGGGAACAAATCCGCACCACGGTTTGCCTCAACGAAACCAACGTCAAAATTGTGGGTTCACATGCCGGCATCTCGGTTGGGCCGGACGGTGCCACCCACCAAATGCTCGAAGACATCGCGCTCATGCGCGTGCTGCCCCACATGGTGGTGGTGGCGCCGGCTGACGCGGTGGAGGCCGAAAAAGCCACCATCGCGCTGGCCGCCCACCGCGGCCCGGCCTACATTCGGCTGGCCCGCGAGAAAACCCCCATCGTCACCAGTGACAAAACGCCGTTTAGCCTGGCCAAGGCCCAAGTGTTGCGCCATGGCCAAGACCTCACCATCGTGGCCTGCGGTACCATGGTCTACCAGGCCTTGCTGGCCGCCGAGACCCTGGCCGCCCAGCACCACCTTGAAGCTGAAGTCATCAACGCCGCCGTCATCAAACCCCTTGACACCATCACCATCGTGGCCAGCGCGCGCAAAACCGGCGCCGTCCTTACGGCCGAGGAAGGCCAAATCGCCGGCGGTCTCGGCGGCGCCGTCGCTGAAACGCTGGCCGATCATCACCCTGTGCCGCTGCGCCGCGTCGGCATGCTCGACCGGTTCGGCGAATCTGGCGCGCCGGCCGAACTGCTCGAGCACTTTGGCCTCACCGCTCCTCATATCGTCCGTCAAGCTGTGGAACTTATTAAACGCAAGGAGAAATAATCTCATGAGCGCGCGCTCAACCCGGCCCACCATTAGCCTACCGGTAGGAATTGGCCTCCTGGCTGGCATCGGCATGATCGCGGGCTATTTTATGCCGGTTGCAACTATCATGACCGTTATGCCGAACCTCAGCCAAAACCCGCCGAGCTCACAACTAGCCGCCGCCTTGCTCATTTACTTGCTTTACGCAGTGCTGTATTACGGTGCCTTTATAACCTCGGTGAAACTCCTGCAAGGTTATGGCTTTATGAGCCGAATTAAAGATTTACATTCTCAATCGCGTTACTTGGTATACGGCTACATTCTCCTGGTTGTGACCAATGCTTACCTCAATCTCAACGGCTTATGGGTCTCCACATATGGCTACCCCTTTAGCATTGCTGTTTGGTATGGCGTCATTTATGCGGCAGTCGCGCTTGCGACCATTCGGAAAGGATAGTACCATGGCGGCTGCGAAGAAGACCACCACCAAAGCCCTAACTGCCACCTTGCCAACCGAGGTGGTCTCGCCGACAAATCTCGTATACCTCGGACTGTTCGTCTTAAGCATCGGCTGGTTTTGGGTTGGTGAAAATTATCTGCTGGCGCCGGTATTTTGGTTTTTCGAATCACACTTCGGCCTGCTCAACTCCGGCTTTACTCCCTGGTTGCCATGGGTGGAAGTGCCAATTGCGGCTGTGTTTTGGGTTCTGGGACTGTGGGCCTGCCTGTGGCTGGCCCGGTGGCGCAAGGTAGTGGCCTGGAGTCGGCCGGTTTACCACGCCGTCGCCGCTGCGCTGATTGTTTTTGGGCTTATGGTTGGCGGCGATATGCTCATTGGCGCGCATACCGATATCTACTCCTCGGATTATCAGCCGTATTACCTCGCGGGGCTGATTGCTTGCGTTGGGTTAGCCTGGGTGGTTGGGGCTGCGGTGATTGGCGCCCGCGGGCTCAAGCCCGCCAAGCGGTCCAAGAAATAACTCTCGACCCGTAAGCCAAAACCAGCTAAGCTGATGGCTAGCAGTGTTACTTCAGGAGTGATGAGCGATGTCGCCAGATATTATGTATTTCATTACGTTTGCCCTTGGTATGGCAGCCTTTTGGCTGAGCGGCCGGGTCATTACGCTGTTACCGCACATGGCTAACCGCAGCGCTGCCATGGCGCTCGGCCTGGCGGTGACCGCCTTGGTTTATGGGCTCACCCTGGCCGTCTGGACCATCATCACCAGCCGTAAAATTATGCCCAAGCGTATCCTGCTAGCCACGGTGCCGGCGATTATTTTGGGCTACGGCGCCGCCCAAGTCATCACCCGGGCCGCCGCCGGCAAGGTCACAAATATGATGAGCCTCGGCATACTGACCTTCGTGCTGTTTGTGTGCTACGGCCTCATTTATGTGCTCTGCCTAGCCCTAGCTCGCCGCATCGCCAAATAATCTGATATAATCCATCCGTCCAGTTGGTCCAATTCCGCTGAAGCGGACTGAGGAGCGAAAATGCCAGGGTTAAAAGCATCCAGAGCGCCCAAAATGCCTCTGAACTATTGCTTGCTCAGGGCCGTAGACCTGGTTTTGATCACGCAGGCTCTCATATGGGTAGTCCCAGGGCGGTCGTATGTCCTGGGCTCGCCGGAATCGCGGCTGCTCATTCTGGGGCTGCTCGTGTTCGTATTGGGAATGGTCGCGATGATTGTCATCGCGACCCTCGTGCGGGTCCTCGTGCAGGCTAACGGCTGGTTTGCCTGGATTACCCGGGTTACCGGGATCTATGCGGTCTTGGTCTGCGTCTACTTCTTCTGCATCGCCAGCGGCGTGCA
>DATDME010000006.1:0-3804 GCA_036518915.1 Candidatus Saccharimonadia bacterium
CGTAATGTTGCAGGAACGTCCCAAAGCCCAGGATGAGACGGGAGACCAGCGGCAATTTTACGCCCAGGCTCGTAAAGGTTTGGGCCAGCCGCGGCAGCAGAAACCAGGAGATGCCAAAACCTACCACCAGGGTGGTGCCCATGACGAAGCTCGGATACATCATGGCCGTGCGGATTTTGGCCCGAAACAGGCGCTGCTTTTCTTCTTGCTGGGCGGCCAATCTCAGGTTTTCGGGCAGGTTGCCCGACTCTTCGCCGATGCGCGTGAGCATGAGCGTTTCGGGCGAAACCAGCCCGCTGCGTTCCAGGGCCTTCCAAAACGACGAGCCTTCGTCAATGTCGTGGCGCATTTGCTGAATGGCGAGCTTCAGCGGTTTGGAGTCGGTGTTATCCTCGAGGGTTTGGAGCGCCCACGTGACGGGCAGACCCGCCTTGGCGAGTGACGCCAGGTTTGACGTGAAGTACTCGCGGTGCCGGCCGGGCACGCGCGGCAATTTAGTGGTGGAGGTTTTTGTGGGCTTGTGATGCGTCGAAGCGGCAGCTGTGGCCATGGGGGCTAGAGTCCTTTCCGGGGCGGCGCTACCACCCGCACAACTTCGGCGATCGTCGTGACGCCGTCTTTGGCTTTATTAATGCCATCTTGGAACATGGGCTGGCAACCTTGCTTACGGGCCAATTCTTCCACCTGGCTGGTGGAGGGGTTGGTAACAATTAGGTCCTGCATCTCCGGTGACACTTCGAGGAATTCAAAGAAGGCGATCCGGCCGGAATAGCCGGTGCCGTTGCAGGCGGTGCAGCCTTTGCCGGCGTACAACGTGGTAATGCCCTTAAGGTATTGCTCGAGCGGCGCCTTGGTCTTGAGACCGCGGGTGGCTTCTTTGGTGGACAAGCTATACCGGCAGCTGTGACAGATTTTACGGCCCAGCCGCTGGGCAATCACCACTTGCAGGGTGCTCGCTAGCAGGAAGGGCTCAATGCCCATGTCGATGAGGCGGGGCACGGCGGTGGCGGCGTCGTTGGCGTGGAAGGTGGAGAGCAAGAGATGTCCGGTGAGGGCGGCGTTCACCGAAATTTCGGCGGTTTCCTGGTCGCGCACCTCCCCCACCAGGATGATGTTGGGGTCTTGGCGTACAATCGCGCGCAGGCCCTTGGCGAAGGTGAGGCCGCTGGCTTCGTGCACCTGGATCTGGTTAATGCCGGCCACCTTGTACTCCACCGGGTCTTCAATGCTGGTGATGTTGACGTTGGGCTGGTTGAGGAGTTTCAGCAAAGAATACAGCGTAGTAGTTTTGCCCGAGCCAGTGGGACCAACGGTCAGGATCATGCCAAACGGCTTGGCGCTATAGAGCTGCAGCAGGTCGCGGTGGTGCTCGCTCAGGCCGATGTCTTCCAGTGAATAATCCTGCACGTAAGAATTGAGCAAGCGCAGGGCCACCTTTTCGCCCTGCACGGTGGGCACGAGCGACACGCGCAGGTCCACCCGCCGGCCGGCCACCTCCCGGGTAATGGCGCCGTCTTGCGCGCTGAAGTGCTCGTCGATGCGCATGCCGCCCTCAACTTTCAAACGGTTGAGGATGTTTTCGTAGTATTCCTTAGGGATGCGGCCGGCCACGCGCAAGTTGCCGTCGACCCGGAAACGCACAATCGCTTCACTGGCCTGGGGCTCAAAGTGGACGTCGGAGGTTTGGTACGAGATGGCATCGCCAATAATGGCGTCGACGATTTCTGGCGCGATGCGCTTGCCTGACTCAATAATTTGCGAGAAGCGCGTCTCCAGCGGCTGGTTGTACAAGCTGAGCGCCGACTCCATGGATTCGGGCAGGCCGTAAACCAGCTTGATTTTGCGCTTGGGGAAAAGTTGTTCCAGGCGCGCCATTTTGGCGTTGTGGCCGCGGGCGTCATCGGTGACGATGGTGACGATTTTGCCAGTGTCTTTGGCCAGCATCATCCGGTATGACCGGGCAGTGGTCTCGGGAATGGCCGTGATGGACTCTTTGCCGATGGGGCTAGCCGTCAGGTCGTAGTACGACATCTGGTAAGCCTCGGCCAGGGCGTGGCCGAGCAGGGTCTTGCTCAGGAGGTCGTGCTGGATGAGGTACTCAATGTAGCCGGCGCTGTCGTGGGCGACCGCTTGGGCAGCCGCGTTATCCGCCTCAGAAATGTAGCTTTCCTTCAGGAGGATTGATTTGATGGCCTCAAGCTCGGGATACACGAGTGGCCGCCCTTTCGTTAAGCATAAGCACTATATAGTGCCTAGTTTAAGCGTTTTTGACGGCTTCGACAATAGTTTCGAGCTGTACGGTAGCCTTCGAGAAATACTTGGTGACGCCCAGCTTCTGGACACGTTTTTCGTCTTCATGCTGGCCGAGGCTAGACAAGGTGAAGATGACGGGGCGGTGGGCGGCATGTTGCAGCTCTTCTAACACGCCGAAGCCGTCGAGGATGGGCATCATCAGGTCGAGCAGCAAGACATCAAAGTGACCCTCGGCGAGCTGCTTGAGGCAGGCCTGGCCATCGCCGACGGCCATGGTTTCATAGCCTTCGTGCTGGAGCTTTAATTCCAGGGCGTGCGCCAGCGGCTTTTCGTCTTCGGCGATGAGGATGCGCTTGGGTGATGGGGTGGCGGAAGGTGTCATATGGCTACTGTATCACGACTTGTGGGCTTGCGGCAGCACTACGCAGGCGGTTGTGCCGTGATTCTCGGTTGACGTGATCCAGGCCGCGCCGCCAAGTTTGGCCGTGGCCCGGGCCACAATGTACAGCCCCAACCCCGAGCCGGGAATGCCCAGGGCGCGCACGTTATCGGCGCGGAAGAATTGCTCGTACAACCGGTCTTGTTGCGCCGTTGGTATGCCATAGCCGGTGTCGGTCACGCTCAAATAGGCCGCCGGGCCGGGCACTGCCGCCCGACTGCCCGGAGCCAGCCGGGCGCCCGGCCCGGGTACGTCGGCGGGCGTGGCCGGGCGGGCCGTGACGGTAATGGTACCAGCATCCGGTGTGTATTTTGCGGCGTTTGACAGCAGGTTTTGCGTCACCATCTGCAGTACACTTGGCCGGGCGATCAGCGCGGGCAGCTGCGGCGGTAGCTTAAAGCTAACCTGTTGCCGGTGGGCCGTTAAGCTGGCCTGCAGCGGCTCGATGTCGCCCGCCAGCAGCTTGGCCAGGTCGGTGGGCACGGGATCGTCGGTGTACTTGTCGCGGTCGAGGCGCGAGACGTTGTGGACGTCTTCAACCAGCTCGCCCATTCTGATCGCGCCATTGAGAATCTCGTCGACAAATTGCAGCTGGGTGTCGTTGAGTGGCGTGGTGAGTGTGCCTTTGCGTAAAATTTCGGCGTACCACCGGACTGCCGCCAGCGGCGTGCTGAGCTGGTGCGATAACATCGACATCACGTCGATGTCGGGACGGTCAGACTGTGGACCGGGCTTTGGGGTCGGCATGTGGGTCACGTGGCGGCTCCTGCTTTAGTATTTTTGGCTCGGGGCAGGCTAAACACGAAGCTACTCCCCTTGCCGACTGCTGAGTGTTCTAGCGCGATCGTCCCGCCGAGGCGTTCAACGATCAGCTTAGAAATGTAGAGGCCGAGGCCGGTGCCCTTGGGGGTGTCCCGGGTGAGCAGGCTGGAGCCGGCTTGCTGAAATTTATGGAATAGCAGCTGCTGGTCGGTGGCCGACATGCCCCGGCCGGTGTCACTCACTGATAGATGCACCAGCGCGTCGTCGGCGCGACCGGCCAGTGTGATCCCGCCGTGCTCGGTGAACTTGACGGCATTGCCGACTAAATTGTACAAAACTTGCTTGACACG
>DATDME010000007.1:0-8408 GCA_036518915.1 Candidatus Saccharimonadia bacterium
AGCTATGCAACCACCGCTTACGCCCGCCGTGTTCCACATTCTCCTGGCGCTCGTCCAGGGCGACCAGCACGGCTACGGCATCATGAAGCATGCTGAGCACCAGTCCGACGGCAAAGTCAAACTGGGGCCGGCCACGCTTTACACCACTATCCGTAAATTACAAAACGCCGATTACTTGGAAGAATTATCTGAGCGGCCCGACACCGAGCTGGACGACGCTCGCCGCCGTTACTACCGCCTGACGCCCGCCGGCCGCCAACTCTTGGGCGCCGAGCTCGAGCGCATGGACCGGCTCGTTCGGCTTGGTTCCCGCCTCGGCGCGTACCACCGCACGGATTTCGGCCGTGCCTAGCCGCCACCGCATTTACGCGTTCATCGTGAAGTGCTATCCCGCCGACTTCCGCGAGCATTACGGCCGCGAACTCCTCCAACTATTTGCTGACCTCACCAACCCCCGCCTGCCCGGATATACCCCGCCCAATTACGTCGCACTCTACGCCAACGGCATTTGGGGCGCCGTCAAAGAGCAGGCCCGCTCCATCCGCCATAAAGTAATGGGAGACCAATCCGTGCCAAAACCAAAATTCCCGCTAATCCGCCGGCCATACATCGTCGCCGGCATCATCACCCTCGTGGTAGTAATCGTGCCCGCGCTGGCCAGTCGTTTCTGGCAGTATGATAGTCCGGTGCAGGCCGCTATCCGGGCCTACGAGCTAGGCGCCAGAATTACGAAAGTTCAAGATTCGGTCAATTTTGGCTACGACGATGTGGCCAGCAGCTTCGTCAATGAGTACGTCGATTACACCTACTACCACAAGGGTAACAACCGGGTCGGTTATAACAGCGACTATGCCGTTAAAGGCACCAGCGCACTCGGTACTTTCGACGCGGCCGTGAAGGGCCAATACAAGTCGATGCAGCCCGGTTTTGACCCGCTCATTTGCGGAACGTCCGTGCCTAAAAGTGTTACGTATTCTACGGCTGGCAATCCAATGAATATGCTTGGCCTTGCGACCGTTGAGGCCGACTTTACCTATGCGGACGGCAGCCAGGGGCTCGTCGATTATGAGCTTGAGCTTGATCAATCCAAATCCACCCACGGCACGTGGTACGTTACCGGTGTGACATGCAAATCCCTGAACAATGCCGCCAACCATCCGTACGTCTTGAGGTACGAGCCCACCGACAACGAGCGAACCTACGACACCCGCAATGACCGGGTGTTTGCCCGCTAATCCATTGCAGACCAAAAGCCCCGCGCCATCCGGACCCAATTCGTTTGCCGTGCGATACATCTATATTCCCGTTGATACGGCCATCGCCGCCATCATAGCGGCTTGGGCACTTTGGCCGCGCCGGCAATTTGATTCCCTATAGGGTGTCAAAAATCGTAATTCGCCATTTACGGCCTCCCCGCCTAGCACTCCCGCCCCCTGAGTGCTATAATTAACCGAGAAATTACCCGGATATTATGGCAACCAAGCGCGACTACTACGACATTCTCGGCATTTCCAAATCGGCCTCGGCGGATGAAATTAAGAAGGCTTACCGCAAGCTGGCCATGGAGCATCATCCCGACCGGCATGGCGGCGACGACGCGCAGTTCAAGGAAATTGGCGAGGCCTACGAGGCTCTCAAGGACCCGCAAAAACGCGCCGCCTACGACCAGTTCGGCCACGCCGGCGCGCAGGGCAACCCGTTTGCCGGCGGTGGCAACCCGTTCGGCGGGGGCGGGGGAGCCGGCTACGCTGGTGGCGCCCAGGGTTTTGAAGGCTTTGATTTTGGCGACATCCTCAACCAGTTTATGGGCGGCACCGGTTTTGGCGGCCAGCGCCAGAGCGGCCCGCCGCGCGGCCAAGACCTCGAAGTTACCGCCACGCTTGATTTCCACGAGGCTGTGTTTGGCGTGACGAAAGAGCTCTCCATCACACTCGATGACGGCTGCGAGCACTGCGACGGCCGCGGCGCCGAACCCGGCACCAAACTCAAAACCTGTGACACCTGCAAAGGCCGCGGCCAAGTCACCCGCGTGCAGCAAACGATTTTGGGCGCCATCCAGCAGACCAGCGTGTGCCAAAGCTGCCATGGTCGGGGCCAAATCCCGGAAAAACCTTGCACCGTCTGCCACGGCACCGGCGTGCACCGCCGCACCAAGCTGCTCAGCGTCAAAATTCCGGCCGGCGTTGATAACGGCGCCACCATCCGTCTCAGCGGCCAGGGCGGCGCGGCCAAGGGCGGCGGTCCCCGCGGCGATCTGTACGTGCGCATCCGCGTGCGGCCCGACCGCCGCTTTGAGCGCGACGGCCACGACATCCTCACCGAGGCGCACGTCTCCATGGCGGCGGCCGCGCTGGGCACCCAAGTGGAGGTTGAAACTGTGGATGGCCCGGTCACGCTCAAGGTGCCGGCTGGCACTCAATCCGGCAAAACGTTTAAGCTCTCGGGACGCGGCGTGCCCAGCCTGGGTCGCAGCACCACCCGCGGCGACCACCTCGTCACCATCACGGTTGACATCCCCACCAAACTCACGAGCCGCCAGCGCGAGCTCTTGGAAGCCTTTGCGACCGAGGCCGATCCCAAGACCAAAAAAGGATTCTGGAAGTAATTACCGCGCGGTAAATCTTATGGTACAGTCGAAGCCATAAGAGGTTTGTAACCGTGCTCACATTTTTGCCCTTAACTGCCATCATGGGCATCGTCACGGTCCTTGTGATGTTGACGGCTTGGCTCTACGTCCGCGCCCAGGTCAAACAAACCGGGCTACCGCCTCAGTTCTCCATCTTGATGATGTTGCTGTTCTTCGCAAGACCCAAGGCATCCGCCGCCTGAAATCGGTCATTCTTTTCGTAGCGTTCCTGATGTTCATGGTCGCCGGTCCCCTGCATGACGTGGCCCGCACCGCCGAGCAATACGCCGTTGCCGACTTACTCACCATCGTGGGCGTGATTGTGATGGGGACTGGCGTAGCCCTGCGGCTGCGCCAGGGCGTTACGCTTGACCCGGCCCAGCCACTCCAGCCACCCCAGCCTCGGCCGGTTATGGCCCCCTCCAACACCGTTTAGGCCGGCCTGCCTGGCGCGCCTGGGCGCGTAAGGAACGTGTCATTTGTTTTGCGTTTGCTATACTAACTCCCGGCGTACCAGTCGGTGGGGTTCACCTCAGAAATCGTCGTGCCCGACGTTACGGTCACGGGCAAATATTTGGCGTGCAGGCTGCCCGGGCAATTGCTGCTCGAGCTGGGGTTCGACGTACATTGGACGTACTGGTCGAAATAGGCCCGGTAAGACGTGTTAAAGCTGCCCTGCGGCTGCTGCAGGCTGGCATACACATAATAGGTGCCGGCCGGCAAGCTGAAGCTGTAGGCCAGGTTATTGCCGCCTGGGAACACAGTACAAAAATGCACGCTGCTATCGCTGACGCTTTCAGCGCAGATTTGCTGGGCCGGCGCTGTGCCGGCGGGGAAGCCGGCGGAGCCTTCAACCGTGCCGGTTTTGCTGGCCGAAACAGTCGGCAGGGGAGTCGGCGAGGCGGGCGCCGGCGCTTCTCCCGGCGTGGGGCTCGGTGATGCCGGCGCCCACACCCAGCGGCCTGAGCCAAAGCCGCTCACCGCCGCCCAGGCCAGGCCGCCGAGCAGCGCCAGCGTCAACAGCAGGCCCACCGCCGCTGCCAGCCATTGCGTGCCCCGGCCCGTGTGGGACCGCACCGCCGGCTGGGCTGGCTTGCGGCGCAGACGGTATTGCGGTGGCTGCGGCGTCCCGTTATTCATTAGGCTTATGCTACCATAGAACCATGGTTCTGCCTGCCCTCAATATCACCATGTTGATTGGCGCCGGCCTGGCTCTGGGCGCCGTCTATGGGATTGTGGCCGGCAAGCAGCGGTTGCGCATCCTCATTTTGAGCGTGTATGTCGGAATTGTGCTATCCCAACAGGTGGTCGACCCGCTCGTGCCCTACGCCCATGGCCTGTCGCGCGACCAACTGAGCTGGGTCTTACTCGGTGTGCCCATTCTGATTTTTGGTTTCTTTGGCGTGATGCACGCCAAGGGCCATAACAAGGGCGCCCTCATTGCCAATGTGATCGTGGGCCTGCTGACCGCCGCCCTCATTATCTCCACGATCGTCTCGGTCTTGCCGCCCTCCGAGCAAGCCAACCTCAACCGCGACTCCTTCCTGGCCATCAACCTCGGCCAAGCCCACCTCTGGCTGCTCGGACTCCTGCCGGTGGTTGCGCTCCTGCTCGGCTTCATGCGCTCCGAAAAACACGGCTAGCTCCAAACTTGATTTTTACCTCAAATTCGGGTACGATTTACCAGTTCGCCCGTCCGCATATCTGTGCGGGCCCATAGCTCAGTAGGTTAGAGCAGCTGCCTTTTAAGCAGCGTGTCCTGGGTTCGAGCCCCAGTGGGCCCTCCATAACAAAAGCCTCACCCAGCCTGGTGGGGCTTTTGTTATGGGGCTAAATCCGCCGCGCTCGCCTCGTCGCGAAATGTCTCCAGGAACTGTTTCATAAAATCGTAGCGCTTTTGAGCGATGCGCTGGCCAGCCGTGGTATGCATGAAATTGAGCCACTCCATCTGAAAAGCAATTTGGTCGTGGATGTTTGTGTCACGGACGCCCTTAGTTGGCACGATGTTCGCCGGATCATAATCGGGCAGCTGCGCCTTTGAGGTATAGGCCCGCGCCAGGCCAATTGCGCCCAAGCCATCGATCATGTCGGCGTCCTGGACGATGTGCGTCAGCTTGCCTTCGGTGTGCAGGCCGCTGTGCTCAGCGACGGCCCGCACAATGCGCTCCTTGGCGGCCGCGCCAAAACTGGTGTACTCATCAAGCAGCTTCGTCGCCAGCGGCACGCCAGCCGGGCCGTGGCCCTTTTCTTCATCCTGGACCGTACGGCCCATGTCATGGAGCAGCCCGGCAACCTCGGCTTCATCGGTGTCATAGTCCTCGGTTGTAGCGATATATTTAGCCAGCGCCGCCACCCGCAAGGCATGCTTTTCATCGTGAGCGATATGAGACCCTTGCTGAAACAGACGGACAATTTCGGTGCGTAATTCATCCATTGCCGCATTATAGCAAGCATTCGGCCTAAGAGGCCTGGCCAAACGTCGCCGGCTCTCCGCCAACAAATTCGAACTGGCCATCATTAAATATCACTGCTTGAGTATCGGTAACTCCATAGAGCGGGAACGGATGGTCTTTCAACAATGGCGTAAGTCTGGCAGTGGTGCGGAGAGGATGGTCGGCCCGCTCAAAGTGAGGCAAAATATTAAAATTCACCAAACCAAGCGCCGGCTCTGCAAGATAGTCACGCGACGAACCGTATTGATCTTCCCAATATCCGGCATCTTCAATCTGCCCACCAAGTACGTTCGCACCGGCAGAGGTCCCCATGATTATTTTCGTTTCCGCCAATTCCGCTAGCAATGTCCCGAAGCCGGTTTCGCGGAACAGTTTGGGTAAAACAATTTGGGCCCCTCCGACAATGTAAATGACGTCAGCAAACGCCAGCCGCTCCTTAATTTCCGAGAGATCATAGGCGCGCAAATTCACGAACGAGATGGTCCCTTTGGCGTAGTGGGCAATTTGCGATAGCTCGGTGATGAGCCATGACTCATCCCGGCCGGCCTCAATTCCGACATATGCTTCATTAATGACGGCGACGTTAAGCGTAGCTAGCGGCTTGCCAGCTAGCCGTTCGACAGCCTTGGCAATTTCTGGTGTGGTAAAACCCTGAGATGCAAATACAAGTTTCATGACCAAAGTGTAACATCTGGGACTTGGCAGCATAAAGCGATATAATGGCCGCATGTTTTATATTTTTGCCGCGCTGGTTTGCTACTCACTCGCCATTCTATTTGGCGCCTACGCCTCACGGCACGCCGGCGCCGCCGTCGTCTCAACCATTTCCAACGTGGTGTCCGTTGCGGCCACCGCGGCTTTTGCCGTGGCTGAATTGGCCAAGAGCACGGTTCACAACGAGCGCTGGGGCCTGGCTGCCGCCGCGGCAGGTGGTGTTGCTATCGGCTTGTTCACACTCGCCCTCAACAGGTCATTCGCCACCGATAAAGTTGCCATCGTGGCGCCGGTGGTGTTCGGCGGCTCCATCTTCCTCTCCGCCTTCCTAAGCTACCTCTTCTTTAGGGAGCGGATTTCTCCCATCCAAGGGGCCGGACTTCTGTTTTTGGCGGTTGGTCTATCGCTGATCATTTACGCTAAGGCCACAGCGACGCACTAATACGCTATACAAGTAATAGCGAAATGAGGAGCAGTCTGATGAGCAAACGAGTAGGAATTCTGGGTACCGGCGCGGTTGGTTTGACCTTGGCCCAAGGCTTGCAAGAACTAGGTTACGACGTGTCAGTTGGCAGCCGCTCCGGCAAGGCCGTCGAGGGCTGGAACGGCGCCGTCGGCACCTTCAAAACCGTGGTCAATACCGCGGAACTCGTCATTTTAGCCGTCAAAGGTGCCGCCGCCGCAGAGGTCGTGAAAGGCATTGCGGGCGAACTGGCCGGCAAAACCGTGCTCGACACCACCAACCCCATAGACCCCAACACCGCCCCGCAAGACGGCGTACTAGCCTACTTCACCGGCCCCAACGAGTCGCTCATGGAAATGTTGCAGGCCGCCGCGCCCGACGCCCATTTCGTCAAATGCTTCAACTCCGTGGGCGCCGCGCTCATGGTCAAGCCGCAGCTCAAGGGCGGTCGCCCCACCATGTTTCTGGCTGGCAATCACGCCGGTGCCAAGACCGAGGCCACGGAGCTGCTCGACCGGCTCGAGTGGGACGCCGCCGACATGGGCCCCGCCACCGCCGCCCGCGCCATCGAGCCGCTCTGCATGCTTTACTGCATTCCCGGCTTGACGCACAACGAGTGGTCGCACGCCTTCAAACTCCTTCAAGCCTAGCTGGCTGAACTCGCTCGCGCTTGATTGTTCGCCATTCGTTCGGCACAATGATTGCCATGCCCTCCGCTAAGCCAAGAACCAGTCGTGCCGTCATCCTGTGCTGTCTTGGGGCGGCCGGGCTGATCGGGCTTGCTGTAGGGCGCGCGGGACTCGCCATGAGCTTCACCGGCCTGGCTGTCGCCGCCATCGTCGCGCTCGCCCTCTGGCGCACCCGCCTGGACCTACCGGCCCTGCTGGTGGTCGTCATGCTGACCGGCATCTGGCGGGCTACCATCTGGCAAGCCCAACGCCACCAGCTCACGTCGCTCATCGGCCAAAGCGTCACACTCCAAGGAGCCGTGGCCGACGATCCATCCGTCGGTGATAAGCGCCAAGTTACCTTTAAGCTTGGCGACCTGCGCCTGGTCGACCCCGACACCGACAGAACCATCCAGCGACTCCCCGACACCATCACGGTTTACTCATATCCGATGCAGCTCCAGCGCGAATACCGCCTGCAAGTCTCCGGCAAAGTTAAAGCCGGCTTTGGCACGGCCGCGGCCAGCATCAGCTACCCCAAAATCACCCCGCTCTCCCGGCAGCAATCATGGCTTGAGCAAACCCGCCAGCGCTTCTTTGCCGGCATGCGCACCGCCCTGCCCGAGCCCATTTCGTCTTTTGGGCTCGGCCTGCTGGTGGGCATCCGGGCGCTCATTCCAAAAACCATGCAGGCCGAGCTAGCGCTCGTTGGCCTCAGCCACCTGGTGGCCGTCTCGGGCTATAACCTCACCATTCTGGTACGGGCGGTTGAGCGGGGCGTCGGCCGGTGGGGGAAAGGCATAGCGCTCATCACCAGCTTGTGGCTCATCGGCGGATTCCTGCTGGTGACTGGCGCCAGCGCCAGTATCGTTCGCGCCAGTCTGGTGAGTGTCTTGAGCCTGCTAGCTACCTTTTACGGCCGGAAATTTAACCCGCTCGTGCTTATCTTAGTGACCGCCGCCCTCACTGCCGCTTGGGACCCGGTCTACCTGACCGATCTCGGCTGGCTACTGTCATATCTGGCGTTTTACGGCGTGCTGATGCTTTCGCCTGCCATCGAGGCCCGCCTCGGCCATCCCAAATTACTCGTGGTGCGACTCTTCATTGAATCCACCGCCGCCCAAATCATGACCCTGCCCCTCATTCTCTTCATGTTCGGCGACCTTTCCATTGTGGCGCCCATCACCAATCTCATCATTCTGCCGCTGGTGCCGCTGGCCATGGCGGTCAGCTTCTTGGCCGGCGTGGCCGGCATCATCATGCCAGCCTTTGCCGGCTGGCTCGCCTGGCCAGCCATGCTCGTGCTTGGCTTTATTGTTAAATTGATTGACGCCTTTGCCGCTCTACCGTGGGCCGGCACCCAGGCCACGCTCAGCCTGCCGGCCATGCTGGCGGCCTATGCCGTCATCATCGCGCTCAACATCGCATTTATCATCAGCAATCATCGTTTGAATACATCCAACCAGCCCGGGCCTCGACTAACC
>DATDME010000008.1:0-3930 GCA_036518915.1 Candidatus Saccharimonadia bacterium
ATGAGGAACAGCACGAGCAGGTAGCGCACAATCACACCGGAACCATCGTAGTAAGCGGTGGGTGTATTGGGTAGCGGCCGGTTCTCAAACAATTGGGCCACGGCGTAAATGAGCGCGATGTTCATGATGATTTGCGCAAAGCCCAGGAAGGGCGAGAGCACCGTGTCGTTCGGCCCGGTGATCAGCGAAATAATCCCCACTGGCACATACACGACCAAAATAATTTTCCAAATGCCCCACCAGTTATCCAGGTAGGTGCGCAGCGCATCCATGAACAGCCGCCAGGATGAAGGCAGGCGGTTTGATTTGGCGGTGGATGAAAACTTGGTTCGTTTCATTACTGGTGAGCCTCCATTTCTCTCAGTCGTTTGATGCGGTCGGCAATGGGCGGATGAGTGTCAAACAGGCCGGCCAGGCTGCGGCCCTTCAGTGGGTTGGTGATGTAAAGATGGGCAGTGGCGCTCGAGGCGTGCTGCATGGGTTTGGAGCTGGCCTGGAGTTTTTCCAGGGCGCGGGCTAGGCCTTCGGGGTAACGCGTGAGCAGGGCGCCGGACGAATCGGCTAGGTATTCGCGCTGGCGCGAGACGGCCAACTGAATGAGGCCGGCCACCAGCGGGGCGAGGATCGCGCCAATAATCCCGACGATGAAAAAGATTTGGTTGTTGGAGCCGCGCTCATCATCGTCGCCGCCGCCCCAGAAGCTCAGTCGCAGGAAGAGGTCTGAAATAACCGACACGACCGTGACGAGCGCCATAACCACGCCCATAAACCGGATGTCATAGTTGCCGACGTGGCTGAGCTCGTGGCCGATGACGCCTTCGAGCTCGGTTTTATCGAGCAGGCGGCGGATGCCGGTGGTGACGGCCACGATGGCGTGCTGCGGATCGCGGCCGGTGGCGAAGGCGTTGGGCGAAGGGTCATCAATGATGTAGACCTGCGGCATGGGCAGGCCGGCCGCAATGCTCAAGTTTTCGATGATGCGATACAGTTCGGGGTCGTCTTTTTTGGCGATGGGTTGGGCGCCACTCATGGCCACGGCAATCTGGCTGGCAAAAAAGTAACTAATGCCGGCGTACAGGAGGGCGCCAATCATAATCGGCACGATGAAGGACGGCTGGCCAAAGGCGCGCGCAAACACGTAATCGAGCACCGCGATGATGGCGATGAACCCGAGGACGAGCAGGACGCTAGCGCGTTTATTCTTGGCTATCTGGCTGTACATGGCTCTCCTGAACCGGCGCGGCACTCACCGGCATGGGCGCGGCACCCAACGGCGAAGCCGGCTGCAGCTGCGGCTCGTCGCCCGTGACCGGCACGTTGATGGGCACCGTGGCTGGGGCGGGCGCGGGGGCCGGCGGCAGGGGGGCTGGCTGCACCGGCGCGGGGCCGGCACCAAAGCGAGCCGCCGGGGCGGGCACGTCATCGCTCGCGCCAAAGTCGTCCGCGAGCAGCTGCTCGGCCAAAGTGTCGGCGGCGGCGCGCACGGCGGCGGTGTCCAGCGCCGGGTAGACGCGGTCGACCAGCTCAAGCGCCGCCTGGAGCTTGAGGGTCACGGGGTAGCGGGTGGTGGTGTGGCCGGCCAGGAGGTCGGCGGCGATGGCGGCCGGCAGAGCAATGGAATACTTGCGCAGCGCGGCGCTTAAGCCATAGGTTTCGGTGGCCGGCAGGTCATCGGCCAGGCGGGCCAGCGCGGGGCCGAGGTCAATGGCCGCTTTCCAATACGGGCTATTACGGTAAGTGGACAGCGTCACGGGCCGGCTCCTTATTAAAACTTAACTTCGACGGGCTTCTCTACCTCGGCCTGGTTTTCAACCTCAAAGAAGTCGCGGGCCTTAAAACCGAGCATGGAGGCAAAGAGATTCGTGGGGAAGACCTGAAGCTTGATGTTGAAATCGCGGACCGAGCCGTTGTAAAAGCGGCGGGCGGCCTGAATCTTGTCTTCAGTATCCACGAGTTCGCCTTGAAGTTGCTGAAAACCTTGGTTGGCCTTGAGGTCTGGATAGGCTTCGGCGACGGCAAACAGGCTCTTTAAGGCGCCGGCCAGCTGGTTTTCAGCCTGGGCTTTGTCGGCCGGGGCGGTGGCGCTCATGGCGGCGCTGCGGGCTTCGGTGACTTGTTCAAACACGCCCTTTTCGTGCTCGGCGTAGCCCTTGACCGTATTCACGAGGTTGGGGATGAGGTCGTAACGGCGCTTGAGCTGCACCGAGATGTCGCTCCAGGCCTCGTCGACGCGGACTTTAGCCTGCACCAGGCCGTTGTAAATAGCAATGGCGACCACTGCCAAAACGACCAGAACAATTACCACAATAAGTGTTGCTGACATGATATTTCCTTCTATGTCTTTTTGATGAGGCCATTATAGCAAACCCGAGACAAAACCTGCACCACTTGCACCCTCGCCACGCCAGAGCCGCGTACCAGCGTGCGAGGGTGCAGGTTTTGAGGCTCAAATAGCCGAGTATGTTGACCGACCAGATCAGGTTTTATATAGTGAAGATAATGCTTACGTTTAAGCAATAACTCGCCTTCGCGATCGGGATTGGCGGCGTAAACTTGGCAGCCGTGACGCTGACGTTTTTTGGCGTCGGCCGACACGCAAACCACCAACACGACGGTTAACCTGACGATTAATCCGGTGATCATTTCGTATTGTTCGGGCCCGACGGTAACACTAGGCGCCATCACGCCGGATGCTACTGGCCGCCAGTCGACCAACAGCGATACCGTCTCGGCCAACACGAATGACACGGCCGGCCTCACCATCACCCTGGAGGCCAACGGCGCCAGCACCGACATGACCTCGGGCGGCAACTCAATTGTCACGAGTTCCGGCACGCCGGCTTCAACGCCACGGTGGGCGGACATTACGCGGCGGTGTTTGCCGAGACGATTCCGCCCAAGCCGAAATCGGGGTCGCACATCGACCGCGTGGGCTCAATCTTTTACCTGGCGGTCGGCGGCGACTTGCACACCGAGGGCAGCGTGCGGTCGTACGTGGTGCCGCCGCTGCAGTTTTTGGCGCCAGTGGACGGCACCCTGGCGGTGGCCAACACGGGCAATGTCCACTTTTCCACTGACATTACCGCTCAGCTGTGGTCGCCGTTCGGCAAGGTGGGCAAGCCGGTGACGCTGCGCGGCGAGGTCTTGCCGGCCACGGTGCGGCAGTTTGCCATTAGCCTCCCCACGAGCTCGCCCATTGGCTTGTACAAGGCCCTGGTGACGGTTGAGTATGCTGGCAAGACCGTGCGGCTGTCTCGCTGGATGCTGCTCATTCCCAAATTGACGTTGATTATCTTGAGCACGACGCTCGGCTTGATACTGGTATTAGGTGCGTGGAGCGTGGTGCGACGGGTGCGACGCCGGCGGAACCGGGCGGACAGCCCGGGACCTGCAGCGAGCTGAGGCCCGATTCTACTCCGGCGGAAAACTATTTAGGTGGTTTCGCAATTTGATTCTTATCGGGTATCAAATTGTGCATGTGGCCGACAAATGTGGCCGGCGGACTTTCGCGGGTACGCAAAACGCCCCCTTCGCTGGACTCATCTCGCCCTACCGACCCTTCAATAACAAAGCCCCTCAGTGAGGGGCTTTGTTATTGGTAGGCGGGGCGGGACTCGAACCCGCAAGCCGGTAAGGGCAGCGGATTTTAAGTCCGCCGTGTATACCATTCCACCACCCGCCCGGGTGACAACGCGCCTCATTATACTAGGTTTAACTGCGGATCGGAAGCCGCCCGGCCGGGCGAGCGCGGCACCGACCGGCGGCGAACGATGACAATCACCCACACTACGAGCTGTACGACGGTGGCATGGACGGGCAATAACAGCAGTTGCGGGTTCCAGCTGCCCACTGATATGGCCGAAATGAGGCTGCCCAGCCCGCACAGCAGCCAAGCCATTGGCGCCTCGCTGTACGGCGCAACGTACGATT
>DATDME010000009.1:0-9515 GCA_036518915.1 Candidatus Saccharimonadia bacterium
ATGGTGTCAGCCTGGTCGGCCGTCAGAAGTACGGCGAGACCTGGCGCCTGGTCATCGGCCACGGGCGCCACGACAACTTCCACCTCGCAGATGTCCACCCGTCCCTCGTGCTGCCCCTGGGCCGCAAAGCCCGCCTGGCGCACATCGACGGCCTGCGCCTCAGCCAAGTCCTGGACGCCCAAATTCTTACCTACACCGAAACCGACGCGGACAGCGATAACCAGCTCCGCGTCGCTTTGTATGATCCCGCGGACGAAATGCAAATTTGGGACGTCATGGCCGCCGATCCGCGCCTACGCGGCCGCGGCATGGTCGTGCCGGAATATTCTCACACCGGCCAGTACGTGCTCTACTACGGCCAAAAAGACATTAACGTGGCGTTTTCCAAGAACCTCTCGGCCTGGCACACCGGCTCACGGGTGCTGGCGGCAGCCCGCGCCCACCACTTTGACAACCACGCCCTCAAGGTTGTGGCGGTGGGCTATGTGTCGGCCGGGATCATGCTGCTCTACGAAACCCACGAGGAGCGCGCCGGCAAACTCAAAATTCATGTGGGCGCGCTCCTGCTCGACCCGGCCGAGCCCGACCGTGTCTCCTGGCGCAGCGATGAGCCGCTCTACACCTACGAGGGCAAAACCAAGGACGACGCCCGGGTCTTGGGCGCGGCCATCTTCGACGACCAGCTCATTGTTTACCTCAGCACCAGCCACGACAAACTTATCGCTGCCCAAATTGGCAACCCGTTCGCGCCTCAAACCGTCAAACCCCGCGACCTGCAGCTGGCCCGCCACCGCCAAAACCCGATTATGTCGCCGGGCGGCTTTGAGTGGGAATCGCGCGCGGTGCTTAACCCGGCCGCCTTCGTTGATAATGGCCGCGTCCACCTGCTATACCGCGCCATGGGCCCGGATGGGGTCTCGCGCATCGGCTACGCCTCATCCGCTGACGGCATTCATTTTGACGAGCGCCTGCCATACCCGGTGTATACCCCCAGCATTGGTTTTGGCCTACCCGAGCCGAACGCCGATAAAACCTCCTGGAAGTACGATCCCACCCGTTATCCCTCGGGCGGCGGCTGGGCCGGCTGCGAAGACCCGCGGGCCGTCTGCATTGAGGGCCGGCTCTACATGAGCTTCTGCGCCTTCAACGGCTGGGACTTCATGCGCCAAGCGCTGACTTCCATCGACCTCAGCCACGTTCAGAGCAAACGCTGGCATTGGCAGCCGCCCAAACTGATCAGCCAGCCCGGCACCACCCAGAAAAACTGGGTCATCTTCCCCGAAAAAATTAATGGCCGGTACGCTATTCTGCACGGACTTTCGCCCAAAATCCACATTGAATACGTTGATTCGCTCGATGACTTGAGCGAGCACAACCACATTAAAAGTTTGCCGCCGGCCGGTGGCGGTGGCTTCCGCGATCCCACCCGGGCCAAACACTGGGACAGCCGCGTCCGTGGCGCCGGCGCGCCGCCGCTGCGCACGCCCATGGGCTGGCTCCTGCTCTACCACGCCACCGACCAGCGCGACCCCGGTAAGTACAAGCTAGGTGCCATGCTGCTTGACCTCGACGACCCCACCAAGATACTCTACCGCTCCAACGCCCCTATCCTCGGACCCGAAGCATGGTACGAAAACGACGGCAAGCCCGGCGTGGTGTATACCTGCGGCGCCGTCATTCTCGGCGAAAACCTCATTGTTTACTACGGGGCAGGGGATAAGCACATTGCCGTGGCCCGCACCAACGTTGAAGAATTTGTGAATGCCCTCATCCACAACCACAACCTATCGCTGGCACCCGTCGCGGTGAGTGAAATGGGTATTAGCTAGCGTAAACGCAAACTGCCCCCGACCACACGCGCGCCGCAAGGGCAGTTGCGTGAGGTCGGGGGCACAATGTACCCCATCATTCCAGCGGAAAATGGCGGTACGGCACCGTGGCTATTATCTCCAGACGCCGCCTCATCCGGTGATACCTGACATCTGCGTCGAGATTCGTGAAGAGCATCCGCTCCAGGTTTACGGCTGCCAGCAGGCACGCGACGTCGATGACGATGACCGGCCACGACCGGAACACATAGATCAGGTCGACAACTGCTCCAAGGAACAGCAGCGCACAAACCAACGCATAGAACACATCCCAGCGGCGCGGCAGCGGCGGCCGGTGGTCCTCCAAGCGCCGGGCTCGATGACGAGTCCACACCGACGCCACCAAACCGAGCAGCGCCGTCAGACCGACGAACCATTCAGGAAACATGAGTAGCCTGCTCTCGTAGGCGGGATTGTATGGGGAGTATCGGGGTACTGCTATACTATTATAAGTATAATCTTTAAATGTGTCAAACTTAGCTAAATCATAAGCAATTTACCTCGTACCCGCGCGTAAACTCGTGTAATCTAAAGACATGGTCAACGTCAATCGCGATCCCTTAAACCCGTTAATTTCACCCGATCCAGCCACCCCTTGGTACGCCGAGGCCGCGTTTAACCCGTCGCCCGTGGCCTACGATGGCCACAATTATTTGGTCTTTCGGGCCGCCGGCCACCCAGCGCTGTACGAGGGCGAAACCGTTGAGCTATCAACGATCGCCGTGGTGCGCGAGGAAGCCGACGGCCGCTTTGGCGCACCCTATCAACTCGTCACCCCCAGCGAACCCTGGGACCGCTACGGCTGTGAAGACCCGCGCGTCACCAAACTGGGCGACGCCTACTACATTTTCTACACCGCGCTCGGCGGCTTTCCGTTTGGGCCCGATAACATCAAAGTCGCGGTCGCCATCACCAAAGACCTCAAAACCATTGAGAGCAAGCACCTCGTCACGCCGTTTAATGCTAAAGCCATGGCGCTGTTCCCTGAGCGGGTGGACGGCAAACTGCGCGTCATCCTCACCGTTAACTCCGACCGGCCGCCGGCCCATATCGCCATCGCCGAATTTACTGACATCCAAGAAACTTGGGACCAGGACCGCTGGCAAACCTGGTACGCCAAGCTCAACCAATACACCCTCAACCTGCTGCGCGACGACACCGACCACGTGGAGGTGGGCGCCCCGCCCATCTGGACGAAAGACGGCTGGCTGCTCATCTACTCGCACATCTATAACTACTTCACCGAGCATAAAGTCTTTGGCATCGAAGCCGCCCTGCTCGACCTCCGCGAGCCCACCAAACTACTCAAGCGCACCGTCTTTCCGGTGATGGCGCCAGAAGAAGCCTACGAGCGCTTCGGCCGGCTGCCCCGGATTATTTTTCCGTCCGGCGCCCAACGCCACGGCGACCGCCTCACCATTTACTACGGCTCAACCGATACCACCTGCTGCCGCGCCACCTTAAGCTTTGACGGCCTCATCGACAGCCTATCCGCCGACGGCAGCATCAAGCAGCACGTCACGCGCTTGCCAGAAAGCCCCATTTTGGAGCCGCTCGCTGACCACCCCTGGGAAGCCAGCCACGTTCTCAATCCCACGGCCATTGAAATTGATGACAATGTTTACTTGCTCTACCGCGCCGTCGGACCCGAGAACACCTCAGTGGTCGGCCTGGCCCGCTCCCGCGACGGCGTCAACGTCATCGAGCGCCTGCCCGAACCCATTTATGTACCCCGGGAGCGCTTTGAGCAAAAAAACGGCGGCCCCACCGACAATTCCGGCTGCGAAGACGCCCGCGTGGTGCGCATTGACGACCGGCTGTACATCACCTACACCGCTTACGATTCGGTCTCTTACCCCAAAGTGGCCGAAAGTTCCATTAGCGTTAAGCAATTTTTGGCTCGGCAATGGGACGAATGGACCAAACCTGAAATCATCACCCCCGACGGCGTCGACGACAAAGACGCCGCCCTCTTCCCCGAGAAAATTAACGGCCAATACATGGTGCTGCACCGCGTGTCATCGCATATTTGTGCCGATTTTGTCAGCAGCCTGAACTTCCGCCGCGAGAAAATTACCCGCTGCATTCAAATTATCGGGCCGCGGCCCGGCATGTGGGACTCACAGAAAGTGGGCATTGCCGGGCCGCCCATCAAAACCCCCGCCGGCTGGATCCTGTTCTACCACGGCATCACCGACGCCCACGAGTACTGCCTGGGCGCGGCCTTGCTCGACCGCCGCGACCCCACCCGCGTCATTGGCCGCTGCTCCCAGCCCGTCATGACCCCGGTGCTCGATTGGGAGCGCGAGGGCTGGATTTCCAACGTGGTGTTCCCGTGCGGCCAGGTGGTGCGCGACGGGCTCATCTACCTTTATTACGGTGGGGCGGACCATGTGGTGGGCGTCGCCACTATTGAAACCGAAGATATTATCCGACAGCTATCCGCCATTTAACGAGGAGAGTAGTATGGCTCAGTTTAAGCTCAGCCGGCACCCAGATAATCCAATCCTCAGCGCGGACTCCAACCAGGCCTGGGAGGCCGGATCAGTCTTCAACGGCACAGTCATACCCACTGCCGATGGCTTCGTCATGCTTTACCGCGCCACCAACGACCTGCGCAGCGGGCGGGCCGGCGGCTACGTCTCACGTATTGGTCTGGCCACCAGCACCGACGGCCTGCACTTCGACCGCCGCCCCGAACCCTTCATCGCGCCAGACCAGCCCTACGAGGCCGGCGGCGGCTGTGAGGACCCGCGCGTCACGTTCATCAACGGCACCTATTACATTTTCTACACCGCCGTGCGCACCACCGAGGAAGCCGCCCAAGTCCGCATTGCCCTGGCCACCACCAAGGATTGGCAAACCGCCACCAAACACGGCGTCGTCGGGCCGGCCGGATCGCGCGCCAAAGCCGCCGCCCTCTTACCGGAAGCCGTAAACGGGCATTATTACTGGTATTTCACCTGGGAAGCCGACCGGCCGCAATCATCGATCCTGCATCTGAAAATTCCGGTGTCTGCCGATTTGACGGATCCGGCCACGTACCGCACCGCCGAAGCCCTCGACCACTACGACGACCATATTGTCATCCCGCCGGCCTTTGAGCGTGGCCAAGCCAAAATCCGGCCGGTGCAGCGCGGTCCCGAACTTGGCGCGCCACCCCTGCGCACTCCTAATCCGATTGGGTCGGACCGATCTGGGTCAGCTCTGCTCGGATTTGTCGTCTGACAGCTCCCGGTCGCCTGCCGCGATGATCATCGCAGCAGCCAACTCGATTTACAGGAGCACCACTCCCACGGATGGGAACGCCCTGGGCCGCGCCAGCGGTCCCAGGGCACCTAACTTTTATACCCGAACTAATACAACTTATACACGAAGATGCTGTAACCAATCTTGGCCACCGGAGTGTAATGGTCGCGCAGCCAACCGTACCCCGGCTGGTGCAGGTTCTCACTATACCAGCGGTCATTCTCGAGGAAGGTTTCAGAAACGGCAATATACTGGCCACGGTAAACGCCCTGCTGCGCGTGCCACGGCTCATAAACCGAGCCGGTGCAGTCGTAGCCGGCCGCCGTCGCAATCAGCTGGCCGTTGGCGTCGTACTTACGGTTGCAGAAGTAGTATTCCGGCGCGGCGCCGCCAAAGTAATCCACTCCAATTTTCTTAATCTCGGAATGGTCAGCCACATAGGTTTTAAGACGCTTGAGATCCTGGCCCCAGTCGACGCTTGAGTCAGAGAAGTACTTGTTGGAATTGGCCGAGCCGCCAATCAGTTCGTTGAAGTAGGGCAGGAAGTAGGGCGCCGCCAGCAGAGTGCTGACGCCATACCATACCACCAAGAGGCCCACAACCACCTGGGAAGCCATACGTCCCGCCGGCTTAACGCGCCGCAACCAGCGCACCACGCCCACCGCCACCACCACAAACAGCGGAATATATATCGGCAAAATGTGGCGCACACCTAAGTTCAGGTTACCCATCACCGAAATCGCAAAATAAAATACCGAAAAGCCAACAGTCGTCCATTCCAAAACATGCGCCCGCATGTGGCCCAGCAGCCCGCCAAACCACTGCCGCACCGGCACATGGAACACCCGCACCAGCGTTACGCCCACCACGAGCGCCAGCAGCAACAAGAATGCCACTTGTGTCTTCAGCAAGAAAACTTCCGGAAAGTAGAGCTTATAGCTATGGTTGCTCACTTGGCCGTTGAAATAGGTGACATTGCCGCCAGCTACCCGACCAAACACCATCGCCACGCCCAGCAAATACTGCACAATGGGCTTAAAAATCGCCCAATCATTCAGCCACGTGCCAAACGGAATAAACCAGGCCATGGTGGAATTCGCGATCGAGCCCTTAATGAGGGCGTCCTGCACGCCCTGCGGCATGTTGATAGTTTGCGGCGCATAGAACAGCCAGACCCACACCATACTCAAGGCCGACGAACCAACCAATCCGCCGATATACACCCAAGCCCGCCGCAACCAGCTATCAGGCCGGCGCAGCACCAGCACCATAAACACCGTAATCACCAACAGGTACGGATAGAGCAAAAACGCCGAGAACTTGGCCAGCTGCGCCGCCGCCAGCGCCAATGAAAAGACCACCAGCCGCTGCGGGCTGGGCTTGGCCGCAGACCATACAAACACCGCCAACGCCATAAAGATAAAGACCGTTGCGCCCAAATCAGTCGTCACCAAGATTGAATGGGCCAGAATATTCGGGCTGAAGGCATAAAAGCCCAGCGCCAGCAGACCCACCGCCGTGCCCCAATGCCGCCGCACGTACCAATACAGCCAGGCGCCGAACAAAATCGCCAGCACCAAAATGGGGAAGCGCGCCCAAAAAATAATTGAATCGGCATCATTGCCAATGTGATAGAGGAAGTTCCAACCCGACTCCCACTGACCATTCACGTCGGTCGTCCAGGCTGGCTCGTAATCGGGAAATTTCAGATTCATGAACTGCAGCGGCAACCCAGCCAGGTCCTTAATGAGCGGCGGATGCTCGGGGTTAAGCCGGTAATCACCGTAATGCAGGTAGGAATAGCCCGAGGGGATGTGCGCCACCTCATCGACAATCGCCGAGTTACCCATCATGCTATACAGACCCAAACCAAACATCACCGCCAGCAGGCCGCCGGCGATCCACCAGTGCCATCGCCGTATCGCGGCTTTCACTGAACCTATGGTACGATTGTCCCGTGAGCTCATATGTCCCTTTTACCTGTGTTATGGGCTCATTCTACCATAAGCATTATCTAATACTAACTGGAGACTGACATGTTCGAGAAAAGCAAAGCCCTGTTTGAGCTTAAGAAAATTCAGAGCGCCCTGGCCAAGGAAGTGATTGAAGTTGAGGCCGGCAACGGCGCCGTGAAAGTTAAAATCAACGGCGAGCAGAAAATCCAAAAAATTACCCTCAATGATGAAATGATCGCCGACGCCGACCTGCGCAAGGTCGAAAAGTGGCTCGAGTCCGCCGTCACCCAGGCCATCACGCGCAGCCAGCAATTGGCCGCCGAGAAGATGAAATCCATTGCTGGCGGGCTGGGGCTGCCAGGTCTGTAGGCCGCTATGGGCGAGCAGCACACACACCCTGGCGAGGACGCGCACGACGCACAGTTTAATGGTGCCCAAGAACTCTTAAGACGGCTCGGTGTGCCTGAAACCATAAAAACTGAATCCGGAGAGTTCAAGCATAGCATCGAAGCCGTGCGGGAGCATACTAAGTTCCGGTTTGTATATTGTGCCCATATTTCAAAGTATCTAGGTAGGATTGCCAGAATGGCAGCCTATGCCGATATAGTTGCTATTGAGGCAGTGGGTGGTACACCCGATAAGCGCAGCGAGGTTGAGGAACAGCTGAACACCCGACTCTGGTCAGAAGCAAACGATGAACCACCTATTCCGCCAGCTCGGGACGAATATGACCAGTCGTTTTTTGTCCAGAGACTAGCGACAGAACTCCATCGAGCCGTCGGTGAAATTCGCCTTGTTGATGTAGACGACTCAGACGAAGAATTCGCCGAGCTTGAAAGGCAGCATCAGCTGGCCAGAGAGCGAAGTTTAGCAACACTCAGTGAACTTGCTCCCAATGTCGAAGTTGAAGCAGCATTGTCAAAAGAATACATGCTTGATGGTCAGATGGACCGTCGGCGTGGACAGTTAGTCGCCGCACAGTCTATTGCCATTGCGCAACAAGCAAACGAATTGCCAAACGAAATCTGTATCGTCCAAGGAGCTGTTCATACCGACACG
The DNA here is from genome assembly GCA_036518915.1 of Candidatus Saccharimonadia bacterium. GTDB lineage: Bacteria > Patescibacteriota > Saccharimonadia > UBA4664 > UBA4664. The sequence continues at coordinate 8,132 of DATDME010000009.1, forward strand.
CAAATTAGCCTGGCTCATCAAGGTTTTCAGACCGACCGCGTTTTTGTGACACAGCCGGGCGAACACGAGCTTGAACTTGTGCACTATAGCCCAGGACTGCAAGCGAGTCGCGAAGTAGCGATCGGGTTACGTGAACATCCGAAACCCGAAACAATTCGGAAGGTCCACGTCGATCAACTATACACACGTACAGGTTGGCATGAAAGATATGCTAATTTTGATATAGCAAATCATTTATCGGAGCGGGAGATTAATCATTTGCTCTCCGAAATTGACGTAATTAAACAAGAAGATGCTGTATCAAAATTTGACAAGCGCAGCCAGATCAAAACAATACTAGATCGATACGCCGATGCTGTAATGGAACGCGAATTAAATCACTGAAATCGTTATAATACATCTTATGCGCATCGTCCCATCATCAGTGGAGCGACTCATTGAGGAGTTCGGCAAGCTGCCGGGTGTCGGCCCGCGGACGGCCGAGCGCCTGGCGTTTCATATGCTCAAAACCGACCCGCACAAGGCCCAATCGCTCGGCCGGGCCCTCGACGGCTTGCACGCCGGCGTTCGCAGCTGCCGCATCTGCCGCAATTTCGCCGAAGCCGAAATCTGCGATGTCTGCGAATCACCCCAGCGCGACCGCCAGCTCGTGGCCGTGGTGGAGGAGCCGTTCGACGTGGTGGCACTCGAAAAAACCGGTCAATACCAGGGCCTGTACCACGTGCTGGGCGGGGTAATTTCGCCGATTGACGGCATCGGCCCCGAAAAACTCGAAATTGCCAGCCTGCTCGGCCGCGTGCAAGCCGAAGGCGTAACCGAAGTCATCCTAGCCACCAACCCATCCCTGGAAGGGGAGTCCACCGCCATGTACATCCGGCAGCAACTTGAGCCGCTCGACATAAAAGTTACCCGACTAGCCCGCGGCCTGCCCATGGGTGGCGACCTCGAGTACGCCGACCAGATCACCCTCGGCCGGGCCCTGCAAGGACGGCAGGCATTTTGAACGTAACAAGTCACAACATCTATGGTAAGCCCTACGAAGTTGCTGTTTCCGAACTTAGTTGGTGACCTTCAGCCTATGCCGTGGTCATACACAACAACCATATCTTGCTCATGAAAGAACGTGACGCCTTCCATTTACCTGGTGGCGGAATCGAACTTGGCGAAACACCCGAACAAACCGTCATTCGTGAAGTACAAGAAGAAACAGGCATCGTAATCTCCCAGCCCCAACTCATTACCGCTATAGCCATCCCAAAACAAAACGTGTGCCCTCACCGTGCTCGTGAGTTCAGGATCGATCACTCCTCGTTCGCTGTATCACCGGATACAGCTTACCCGGTCCGACCGATCCTGAATCACCCGAATCATCGGTGCGAAAAGA
>DATDME010000010.1:0-21558 GCA_036518915.1 Candidatus Saccharimonadia bacterium
TTGCGGGTGGCCACAATCACGCAGGTCGCGCCCTCGGGCCCGCCGCAGGTGGAATCCATCATGGTGCTGCCGTTCGAGAGCGACATACTGTGGGTGTTTAGATAGGGACCGGTGGGCGCGGCCAGGGTTGCGGCGGATGGGCGCGTAGGGTTTGAGGGCGTAACCGTTGGCGCCGGCGTAGTGTCGTTAGACGGGCCGGCGTGAGTGGCGGTGTCGTTGGTGTGAGCGTTGGGCAGGGTCGTTGGCGTAACTTTAGCGACTGGCATTGGCGTATGACGGTTGGCATACGCCAATGCTGCCGCCAGCAACACCACAAGTAATAATCCGCCCCAGATTAGGCTACGGTTACGCTTTGAAGTTGAAACACGACGAGCAATCATAGGCACCCTACTACTGCTTTATCTTACCATGAGAGTGCGCCGTAAGCGCCGGTTGAGCGGTTTTTCAAATAATCGCGCGCTCAGGTCATCCTGGCGCCTATCGTATCACGCTCACGCACGCGGCTCAGGGCTTGTGATACTATGGGGCCTGAACTTGATGTGGCAGGACTTCCATGGCCCGACAAAAACTATCCGAATATCGCGCCAAAACCCTGCTGGCTCGCAGCCTGCAACAACCATACGCCGGCCTCACGCTTGACGCCCAGGCCGGCTGGGAAGCTCAGCTCGCCAAGCTCCCAGCTTCCGCGCGCTACGTTGTCAAAGTCGATGAGGGCGTTAAGGGCCGGTTCAAGCAGGGCCTCGTCAAGCTCGGCCTGACCACCGCTGAGCTGCCGGCCGCCGCCCGTGGCCTGTTCGCCAAGGGCTACCGCTATCTGTTGGTCGAGCCGGAGGTGCCGCATGAGGCCGTGGACGAGCGCTACTTATGTCTCGCCCGCATTCGTGACGGCGTCCGAATAACGGCCAATCCGCACGGCGGTGTGGAGGTTAACGCGGCCGCCGCCCACATGGTTGCGGGGCTGTACGGTCAGACCGAGGCCGCCCGGCTAGCCGCTGCCATCAATCTGCCGGCCGCCACCCTTGATCGGCTGGTCCGCCTGTTCGACGACAACTACCTGGGCTTCCTTGAGCTGAACCCGCTCGTCGTGGCGCCGGACGGTGCGGTCTACCTGCTCGACGCGGCCGCCGAAGTTGACGGCGAGGCCGTCTCGCTCGTGGCCGGCCGCTGGACCGCCGCCGACCTGCGCCGCCACCGCCGCCTCACCCCTGAAGCCGCCGCGGTGCTTGATTTGGCTAGCCGCAGTCAGTCATCCTTCCGCCTGGAAGTGCTCAACCCGAATGGCCAGGTATTTTTGCTGCTGTCCGGCGGCGGCGCCAGCGTCACATTGGCCGACGAAGTCCACAACCAAGGCTGGGGGAAGGCCCTGGCCAACTACGGCGAGTACTCCGGAAACCCCACCGCCGACGAAACCTTCATCTACACACAGCAAATCCTCTCGCTGCTGCTCAAATCATCGGCCCGGCCCAAAGTTCTCATCGTGGCCGGCGGCGTGGCTAATTTCACCGATATCCGCGTGACGTTTGACGGCGTCATCCGGGCGCTGCGGGCCGCCGAGCCGCAGCTCATCAAGCAGGAGATTAAGGTTTACGTCCGCCGCGGCGGCCCCCACGAAGCCGAAGGCCTCGCGCGCATGGCGGCTTACCTGGAGGGCGCCGGCTTGCTCGGCCAAGTCGCCGGCCCAGAACTCAGCCTCGCCGACATCATCCCGCTCGCCCTGGCCCATCTAACTGCCGGAGCTACCGTATGACCCAATCATCCGCCCCACACCCGTTTGACGTCCCGGCCGTGCGCCGGCTTGAGCCGGTCATCATCGCCCTCAGCCACCATCAGGGCATTATTCAGTCAATACTCGATTATGACTACCTATTGGGCCGGCCTCAGCCGAGTGTGCGGGCGATTGTGGCTGGTGGCCGCCGCATGACCCGCTTCTTTTTCGGCCCGGATGAAATTGCCATGCCGCTCTACGCCACCATTGAGGATGTACCGGCTGGCATCCGCCGGGCCGCCACGTTGCTGCTGTGCGTTGGTTCGGGCCGGCGCATCCGCGAATCATTGGAGGCCGCCTTTGTCCGCGTGCCCAATTTGGCCGGCGCCACGGTTTTTGCCGAGGGGATCCCCGAGCGCCTGGCCCTCGAGGTTGTCCGCCTCGCCACTGAGCGCAACGTCTGGGTGCTGGGCGGCGCCAGCGTCGGCCTGATCGTGCCCGGCCGGTTTAAGCTGGGCGCCATTGGTGGCACCCAGGCCACGCAGCTGCTGGCCTCGCGGCTGCATGCCCCCGGCAGCGTGGCGGTGGTGTCGTCCTCGGGCGGCATGATCAATGAGCTCATCCGCGCCGTGGCCGACACCGGGCACGGGCTCTCCTTTGCCGCGGCGCTCGGCGGTGAGCGTTTCCCGATGCTGCAACCGGCCACGGCCCTGCTGGCCGCCCAGGCCGATCCGCAAACCAAAGCCATCGTTTATTTTGGCGAACTCGGTGGTCACGATGAATACGAAGTCGCCAAGCTCATTCAAAGCGGCGCGCTCACCAAGCCGGTCGTGGCTTACATTGCCGGCTCGGTGGCCGAACTGTTTGAGATCCCGCCCCAATTCGGCCACGCCAAGGCCATCGCCCAAACCGCCGATGAATCCGCCCGCGCCAAAGCCGACGCCCTGGCCGCCGCCGGCGCGCGGGTGGGCCGCACCTACGCGGAGTTTGTGGAGCTCATCCGCGCCCTGCCGCCCGATGCGCCCGCCCCAGCTGTGGCGCCGGCCATCGCCGAGCGCCTCACCGGCCGCCGTCCCGCGCTCATTTCGGCTACTATTTCCGGCGATGACGACGGCGTGGTCAAAATTATCGGCCAAGACCAGCTCGCCCTGGCCCAGCAGCACTCGTTTGCCTATGCCGTTACCTCCATGTTTCTCGGACACCCCATCAAATCTGCCAAGCTCGAAGCCTTCGTGGATTTCGTGCTGCGCTTGTTGGTCGACAATGGCCCGTATGTCTCGGGCGCCATTAACACCGTGACGGCGGCCCGGGCCGGCAAAGACCTCGTCAGCAGCTTGGCCGCCGGTCTCCTCACGATTGGCCCGCGCTTCGGCGGCGCCATCAACCAAGCCGCCTCCACCTGGCTCATTAGCGTCAACACCAAAGTCACGCCCGCCGAGCTGGTTGAGCGCTCAGCCCATGCCCGCAAAAAGCTCGCCGGCATCGGCCACCGCAAGTACCGCATTGATATGCCCGACCCGCGCGTCGAACCCCTGCTGCGGCACGCCCTCGCTCTGCCCAAGCATCCCTACACCGATTACGCGCTGGCCGTGCAAGCCCTCACCACCCGCAAAAAGGGCAATCTCATCCTCAACGTCGACGGCGCCATTGCGGCCGTCCTGCTCGACCTGCTCGCCCAAGAAGAAGGCTACTCGCCGGTCCGCCTGCAGGCCCTGGTCGACATTGAGTTCTTCAACGCCCTGTTTGTGCTCTCGCGCTCCGTAGGCTTCATGGCCCATTATTTCGACCAAGTCCGCCTCGACGAGGGCCTGCTCCGCCTTACGCTGGCCGACGTCGCCCACCTCGACCTGCCGCCGGTGGATTAACCGTTCCACCCCCGGTTCGGGTCTTTGCGCAGCTCCTCAGTTTCATCGGGGCGGGCGTAGTCATCTTCCAACCGCCAGGTGGTACCCAGCTCGGGCGTAGAAGCCTCTACCACCTCGCAGTCAGTAATCCCGTACAACCGGTGCCGCTGGCCAATCTGGCTGGTGTAGCCCTCGCCGGGTTTTAGTTCAATTTCCTGAAGCTCGCCAGCGGCATTCTCCAAAATCACCCCCGCCCGCCCCGAGTGCACAATCCAGCTCTCACTTTTGGCGTCATGGGCTTGCATGCTGAGGCGCGCCCCCTGGTTGATGTGCAGGACTTTCATCATATACGGTCCGCCCTCCGGCAGCAGGTGCAATTCAAAACCCCAGGGTTTGGGCACCCGTTTCACATAGCTGGTCGTCAAAAATCCCGATTTATCCACCGTCGCCAAGAAGTCATCTTTATTCGCCATAATAGTCCTTTACCGCTTAGGTATCCTGATTGTAACGCTTTTCCCTGATATAATGGCAGGCATGATTATTGTGATTATTGCTGGGGGATCCGGTACTCGCCTGTGGCCGCTTTCCGTTGGCAGTTACCCCAAACACTTGCTAAAGCTCACAGGCGACCGGTCCGGCGTGCAAGTGGCCTATGACCGCGCCAAGCTCATCACCGACAAAATTTATGTCGTAACTGAGCAATCCCACGCCCATCACGTCAAAGAACAGCTCCCGGGCGTCCCCGAGGAGCGCTTCATTATTGAACCCGGCCGCCGCGGCACGGCCAGCTGCATTGTGGCTGCTCTTGAGCGCGTGTCCCGCGATCATCCCACTGACGAACCCGTCGGCTTCAACTGGGCCGACCACTTCATCCGCGACGTTCGCGGTTTCGCCCGCGCCTTCAAGCTGGCCGGCGAACAGTCTAAAAAATATCGCCGCATCACCCTGGTGGGCGTCGAACCCACGCACCCGTCAGTGCTATTTGGCTACATTGAGAAGGGCGACACCGTCGACTCGGAGGCTTACACCTACGCCGTCGCGCAATTCAAGGAAAAGCCTGAGCTCAAAGTCGCCAAGAAATTCTACGAGTCCGGCAAGTACCTCTGGAACAGTGGCTACCTCGTGGGTTCCGTTGATGTTTTCCTTGAGGCGATGGAAAAGTTTTCGCCCGAGCGCTTCGCCGACTTCAAGAAACTAGCCGAGGTCAAAGACGACACCGAGGCCTACAACCAGGCCTACCTCGGCTTTGAAAACGATGCCATCGACTACGCGCTCAACGAGAAGGTCGACAACCTCATGGTCATGCCCGCCACCTTTGACTGGCGCGATGTCGGTTCCTTCGGCGACCTCTACGAGGTTGGCTCCAACGACGAACAGGGGAATGTGATTTCTGGCGCGGCGGTCCACACCATCGAGGCCGAAAACTCCTTCATCCGCAACGACGAGGACAAGCCGGTGGCTGTCATCGGCCTCGACAACGTGGTCGTAGTGAACACTCCGCACGGCATTCTGGTCTCACGCAAAGACATCAGCCAGAAGGTCAAAGAGATCGTCAAGCGCCTCGAGGCCGAGGACCAGGCCAAACCCAAAGCCTAAAACGCCCGGCCCAATCTTATTCGACCTTGGCAAAATGCCCATTTAAGGGTATTTTGTCGTTGGAGCCAAAACGCGCTGCCACCGCCACCCGTCCACTCGCACACCGCTAGGAGGCCGCCATGGCCAGATCGCAACAAGTCGTCGTTCTCTGCACACCGTCCGAAAAGGATCAACTGCAGGCGGGTCCCGCCCGGGCTGCCCTTGAGGCCTGTATCCAGGCTGCCGGGCTCACGGACCCCAGCATCTCCTGGAACACCGCCCTCGCCGGACTCGACGAATACACGGTGCCTAACTGGGTAGCGTTCGTGAAAAAGCTGCGCCAGAGCCTCGGCGGCATCACCATGATCAAGCTGATCATCATCACCTCCGGCGCCATCGAAGCCGGCGTCTTCACACGCTCGATCGGCGATTTGGAAGAAGGGCAGCGCACCGAAGCGGTTGCCGGAATCACCAGGGCCGTCACCGGCCCGCTCCGACTCCTCGAAGGCATGGCCCGGGCGAAGCTCCCCAAGTTCGCCTACCTCCGTGTTCCGGCCTGACCACCCTCGCTCCACCCACCGGCCCGCCGCACCACCAACGGTGCCCACCCGCGCTATGGCGCCGGGATCATGTACCGGGTGCGGCGGGCCGGTCCGCACCACTTTTGGGAAATGATTCCCAATAAGGAAGCGCTTTTTATAACCTGAGAACCACGTCGCCGGCATTTGTGGCATAATAAACGAACATGGCCAAGCGTAAACTCGATAGCCTAAACACCGGTAACGCAGCCAAGCCCGCCACCTCCCGCCGACCCAAAGCGAAGCTGGTGGCCGCGGCCGCTCCGCCGCCCACTCCCGACCAACCCCAGCTTGAGCTGGAGGATTTTGTCGAACCCGCGATTGCGCAGCCGGAAGGTTCGCGCGGGCAGTTCCAGTGGACCTGGCTGCGCTGGCCGGCCCGCGTTATTGGAACGCTGGTCGTCCTGGTTGTGCTCTACGCCGCCAGTTTTGAGCTCACCCATATCAACAAAATTTACCCCGGCGTTCAGGCTGAGGGCGTCGACCTTGGCGGACTGACCCAGGCTGATGCCCAGGCCCGCTTGGAGCAGCACGCCAAAGTCTTTACCGGCCAAGTCATTACCATTACCCAGGGCACGGCCAACCTGCGCATTCCGGTGGCGAGCTTGGCGCCCAAGTACGACGCGGCCAAAGCCTCGGCGCTGGCCTTCCAGTACGGCCGCGCCGGCAACTGGCAGCAGTGGCTGTTGGCTAAAGCCCGCTCCGCCCTGGGCCGCACCACCATCATCTCTACCCTGCAGGCCGATGTGACCAAGCTCACGCCATACCTCACCCAGCTCTACGACGACACCGTCACGCCCGTGCAAAACGCCCAGCTGGCTTTTAATAACAACCAGGCTGAGGTGACGCCGGCCCAATCCGGCGCCCGCCTTGATATGGGCGAGCTCGGTGCGGCCATTCTCGGCCGGCTGGCCACCACCTCCACCGATGCCATTACCGCGCCGGTTTACCAGATTGCCGCCAGCCTTGATACCCAGCCGCTCCAGGCCGCCGTCGGCCAAATTAATGGTTTGGTGGCCAGCCCCATCACCCTGCAGTGGGGTGACAACCAGCGCCAAATCGACCAAGCCACCATCATCACCTGGATTAACGTGGGCGCCAAAACCTCCCGGCCGTTCCTCGTCAGCCGCCAGGTTGAAGACCTCTACCCGACGCCCGCCACCGCCGACCTGGGCCTCAGCCAAACCGCCGTTAATGCTTACGTTGCCCAGCTGGCCGGGGGCATTGACCAAACCGCTCAAAACGCCGGCCTGGCCATGCAAAACGGCCAGCTGGCCATTGTGCAAGCCAGCAAAAACGGCGTCAAAGTCGACCGGGATGCTACGGTCGCGGCCATCAACGATGCCCTCAAAACCGCGGGCGACCGCACCATCAGCCTCAAGCTGGCCACCACCCAGGCCGACGTCAACGAAAGCAACCTCGATTCCCTCGGCATCAAAGAGCTGATTTCCGAGGGCGAGACCTACTTCCCTGGTTCGCCCAGCACCCGCCTCACCAACGTCCGCACCGGCGCCAGGCGCTTCAATGGCGTGCTGCTGAAACCCGGCGAGACCTTCTCGTTTGGCGCGCTGCTTGGTGACGTCGGCCCCGAGCAAGGCTACGTGCCCGAGCTCGTCATCCTCAACAACCACGAGGAGAAGCAGTATGGCGGGGGACTGTGCCAAGTGTCGTCCACGGCTTTTCGGGCGGCCCTGGCGGCCGGCTTGCCTATCACTGAGCGCCACAACCACTCGTTTGCCGTGAGCTATTACACCTGGCCCTACGCCGCGCCCGGCGTCGACGCCACTATTTACTACCCCGAAGTCGACTTCAAGTTTGTCAACGACACCGGCCATTACCTCCTCATGCAAACCGTCATGAGCGGCTATGACCTCAAGTTTGATTTTTACGGCACCAAGACAAAGTCCGGCGTGCTGCGCGGGCCGGCCTTTATCTCTGGCACGAATGACGCCACGCAGCCGTCGCACACCGTGTTTTACCGCGACGTCTTGGACCTGGCTGGCAACGTTATCAAAACCGACACGTTTAACACCTACTACCAGTCCAGCAAAGATTTCCCCATTACCAAGCAGTTTAATTAATTTCGCTAAATTCTCCGTCCAACCTATTGACACTACGGCTTTTGTTCGGCATACTAAAACCAAACGCAAGCCGTTTATAACCGCAGGAGGGATATTATGGGCCTACCACTCACCAAACGTCAAAAACAAGTCCTGGATTACGTCACGCAGTTCATTGAGCTGCACGGCTACGCTCCCAGCTACCGCGAAATTGCCGCTTACTTTAAGTACGGCTCTGTGGCCACCGTGGCTGAACATATTGAGTCCCTCGTCGCCAAGGGTATGCTTATGAAGAGCGAGAATGAAGCCCGCTCCATTCAGCTGGTCCATCCCAAAGAAAAAATTGACCCCACCCCAAGCGTTGGCCTGCCTATCCTTGGCCTCGTAGCCGCCGGCCAGCCCATCGAGACCCTAGGCACCCATCCCGAGACCCTCGAGGTGCCGTCGTTTATGGTGGGCCGCAAGAACTCCTACGTTTTGCAAGTGAAAGGTGATTCCATGATCGACGAAGGCATCCATACCGGCGACTATGTTGTCGTCATGGAGAAGTCGGTCCCGAGCAACGGCGAGATGGTCATCGCCCTCATCAACGGCGGCGAAGCCACCCTCAAGCGCTACTACAAGGAGAAGGGCCACATCCGCCTGCAGCCGTCCAACGCCGCCATGGAGCCTATCATCATTGAGCCGGGCACGCCCATTGAGATCCAGGGCGTGGTTATCGGCCTCATCCGCAAATACTAACCCCGGCGGCCGCCATGAATGCCATCACCTTTGAGTGCCAGCTCTACATCTCCGGCCGCGACCGGCTCACGTACCATTTGCCGGCCAGCACGAAGCCCCGCAAAATTGCCCGGTTTAAATCGCCTAGCTACGACGAGCTGGTTGACCCGGCCTTCCGTAAACTGCTAGCCACCTTCGAGGCCATCCCGGCCACCTAGAGGACAAGCGCATTCAGACGCGTTTCAAGGAGAAGACATGTACCGGAACGAGGCGGTACATTGCGCTGAATACGTTTATCCTTCTCGAATATCATCCCAAAATGCCTCGTTCATGCGGCACCAGTACTCCCGCAGCGGAGCCCGGTCGCCGCGTTTTGGGTAGGTGCGGTTTGAGAGCATCACCAGCACGGCTTGATGCTCAAGGTCAATGACCAGCAAGCAGCCGGTATGCCCCGATTTTATCAGCACCTGATCACGGGCGGCCCGGCCCATGACCTCGGGTCGGTTGATTTCCCAGCCCAAGCCGCTGTGCTCGCCAATCGCCGTCAGCTGGTTGCGGGCCATCTCAATGACCGTCTTGGGCTGTAGGTAGCGCCGGCCGTCCCACTCTCCCCGCGCCGCCACCATTTGGCCAAAGCGCAATAGGCCCGCCACGTCCGAAAATAGCCCGGCGTTGCCCGATTGGCGCCCCATGCTGGCCATAACTCGGGCGGTTTCGTCTTGCACCACACCGCGGACCTCCTGACCGTTCACCACCTCGGTCGGGGTGATGTCCGCCAATGGCAACCGCTCCGGAAAAAAGCTCGTCCGGCCCATGCCGAGCGGACCAAAGAACGCGGCCTCGGCCAGTGCGCCGAGCGGCCGGCCGGTCACCCGTTCCGCGATCAGCCCCAAAATAAGGGCGGGGGGATTGGTGTAAAAATACCGCTGGCCAGGCGGGTCAGTCAGCTCAGATTGCAGTGCCGGCTCTAAAAAGTCTTTGCCATACAGCTGCGCCAAGCCCGACAAACCCTGCGGCTGGTTAAAAATCACCGTATAGGTTAAGAGATGGCGCACGGTAATGCGCTCGCGGTAGGCCGTGGTTAACTCCGGCACATACGCAATGGCCGGTGTGTCGAGCGCCAGCTTACCAGAGTCGACGAGCTGCAGGATGAGGCAGCTCGTGGGCACCGATTTGGTAATTGAGGCCACGTCGTAGATGGTGCCCGGCTGCACCACTGGTGAGGCGGCGTCGTAGGTGAAGCGCCCAAACGGCAGCACCGTGCTGCGGCCGCGGGCATAGTAACCAACGACCGTCCCCGGAAACAGCCGGACCTGGATGGCGGCCTCCGTGAGGCGCGCCGCCCGCTGGTCGAAGCTGGCCGGTGCTTGACTCACCTGGCCAGTCCGCTTGAGGCCAGGCCGGCGGCCGGCTGGGCCATGAGCGCCCGGGCCAGGTTATACCGGCCGGCCGCCAGATGCCGCCGCACTTGCTCAGCCACGCCCGCGCTCACTGCGGCTGCTGGGCGGTCGCGCAGCAGGAAGTCGTCGTTGGTGTAGGTGTGCAGGAAGCGGGCCGAAAAGCCGGTCGTGGCGAAGGTTTGCACCCGGTGCGCTAGGCGGATGGTAGTTTCGTAGCGGTCGCGCACCTGCTTGGGCGTGGTAATGAGCGGACGCGCCAAGTCCAGGGCGTGCTGGAACTGCCCGGCTTGCTCCAGGAAGCTGGCCTGCACGCCCAGCAAGCGGTCCACCGCATCATCAATCTGCTCACTACTGCCGTGATTGGTGAGGGTGGCCACGTCCACCCCCTGGATCGACAAGTACGCCGCCAAGCTTGACCACGCCAGGTTTGCCGCCACTTCCAGTTGGGCCCGCGGCAGCAAGCCGGTGTCCTCCATCGGGTGGAAGCCAGGCCGGGCCGTGTAATCCACGAGCAGGCCATCTGGGGCGAGGCGGCCGAGTTGCGCCGCCATGGCCGTGGCGGCCGCGGGTGAAGTTACGTACACCGTCATGGCGGTCAGGGCAGTGTCGGCTAGCTGGTCTGGGCGCAGCACGTACAGCCCGGCGCCCGGCTGGTATTCGGGCAGCTCAGAGCTAAGCCGCACGTGCTGCATGGTAGCAATAGTATAGGTGTACTTGAGAATCTCCACCGGATTGGTGGCAAAACCCCGCCGCTTTTGTAGTTCGCGCGAAAGCCGCCGCCACTGCCGCTCAGCCTGCGCCACGCAGTCCGCGGCGGACGACACCACCAACGCCGGCCCCAGGTTTTGCCGGGCATGGAAGTGGCGCATAACGTCCGCCATCAAAGCCGTATTTACATCACCAGACACCGATCGTTGTTCCGCGTAGCGCTTTATCATCCGCCTCATCCCATTTATGTGGTCTATAGTAAGTGGTGTTGCCGAAAACTGAAATAGTCGGTTTTGGTGAGAATGATATGATCGCGCAGCTGCACGCCCAAAAGCTGCCCGGCTGCCGCCAGCTGCTGGGTCAGCTCGGTGTCGTGAGCGCTCGGCCGGGAGTCACCTGAGGGGTGATTATGCGCCAGCAGCACGCTGGCCGCCCGGTCGGTGAGGGCGTCGGCAAAAATCTCGCGTGGGTGGGCCATGACGGCGTCAAGCGTGCCAATGGTGACGGTGCGCTGCGCGATCAGCCGTTGGCCGCCATCTAACGACAACACCACCAAATACTCTTGCTGCTTGGCCCGGATGTCCGCCAGGTGAGCCACCACCTCATTCATTGCCCGCAGCGGCTCTGCGCTCTTAATTAAGTGCCTCCTGGCCAGCTCAAGAGATGCCAAAATTTTACCCGCCCCGGCCATGCTGACGCCATGTAGGGCGACCAGAGCTTCGTAGGACAACTCACCAGGGCCCTTCTGCAGCAGCTTGTGCACCTGCCGCGCGATTGAACCCACGTCGGAGCCGCTGGTGCCGTTGCCGATGATAACCTCTAGCAGCTCAAAATCCGATAGCGCCGCCGCACCTTTGTGCCGTAGCTTTTCGCGGGGCCGGTCAAAACTGGGGAGTTGGCGGATCCGCCTGATACGAGCCATCGCAGGCATTGTATAGGCAAACCGCCCGAGCCGCTAGCGCTAGCGCAAACCTACAGCCCCCGCAAAACAAAACGGGTCTTTTCGCTCCGATGATTCGGGTGAACTCACGAGCACGGTGAGGGCACACGTTTTGTTTTCCCGTTGCTATGGTCTTCTTGGTTGGGCTTAGTGCAGGCTGCCCAGGCTGGCATAGGCCGGACATGCCGGGTCGGCCGTGCCCCGCAACTTCGCCGTCACGTCATAAAACGCGAACGGCTTGGGGCCATCAAACAAGAACGAGCAGTCGGGCAAGTAGGGGAAGTTGCCGTCAAAATAGTGGTCAAACACAAACCGGAAGGCGTTGACGCTTGAATTGAGCTGGGACTTCTGGTCCTCGGGCACGTCGGGCAGGTAGTATGCCGCTAAAATACCAAACTTAAAACGCAGGGTGCCGGCCGACTGTTGGTTCCACTGAAACGAACCGTTCTCTTCTCGGCTAAAGCTGGCGAACTCGGGCGGATACGGCCCTTCGTCGGCCTGAATAATCATAACCGGCGGCACCTTGCTGCTGGCCAGGATGGTTGAGACCGTCCGCTCAATCTGGGTATTCAAAAACTGCAGCTGATTGGTGTACTTCAGTTGGCGTGGCGCGCCGGTGTCGTCGTCATCGGCGCCGTAGGTGGGCTTACTGCCGTCGGGCAAAAACACGTATTGGGGATGCGGCGATAGCACGTGGGCAAAGATGAAGTTGGGCTGGCTGTGCGGCGTCGTGGCGGCCTCACGCAGGGCGCTCAGCTGGTCGAGCACCAGTTGGCCGGTGTCCTGGGTGTTGTATTGCACCAGCTCGAGCGGTCCCAGTTTAATGCCCGCCCGGAACAGCGGCGCGAAGAACGTCCGGTCTAACATGGCCGACTGCAAATCGCTGAGCAGAAACGGGTGGCCAAACACCGTCAGGGTAAACTGAGGGTCCACCGTCTCGCCGTGGTGGTCCTCCCGGGTCACGCCATACCACGACGACAGCCGCGTGACCTTATAGCCCGCGTTGGCAAATAGCTGGCTCACGGGCGAATCCTCAAGCAGGCGGCGGTAGGGCAGGTAACTTTCCGCCGTGGAGCTGCCCAGGTTGGCCTGAATATCGGTGTGGTAATCCATGCGCAAGGTGGACGCCACCGACGGGGCCGTAAACTGATAGTTTGAATAGGCGTTGTCGCGGATCGTGAAGCCTTTATCCTTCAAGAAGTTGAGAAACGGCGAGTTATCAAAGTCGTAATGCTCTTGCAGGGTGGTTTGGCTGGCGTACCGGTCAAACAGCAGGTAGTAGACGTCGCGCTGGGCGGTGGGCGTAAGCTTCGTCTCAGCATTAGCTACCCGGTTGGCCGGCACATAGCGCATCACCACACGGTGCCGCGCCAGGTATTCCATCAAAAAGAAGCTGTTTGAGAGAAAGATGCCAATAACCACCAGCCGCAGTAACGTGACGGCCTGGCGGTCCTGCCACGCCGGCCAGCGCTGGGCCAGCACCTGGGTCATCCGGCCGACCCCCCAGGCCGCGGCCAGCAGCACCAAAAACGCCAGCAGCCGCTGCGAATTAGGGAACATGATCCCCAGAACGCCCACGCTGGCGCTGGATCTCACATCAAACTCCATCATGAGCACATACAGCGCCACCAGCGCCGCCCCAATCCGGGCGGCCGGGCGGGCCAGTAGTATATGGTAGAGCCAAGCCACCGCCCCGGCCGCCAACAGGAAGCAGGTCCACGGCAGCCACATCTCCGACAAGTAATTGTAGGCGTCCGATTGGCGGTAGTAGCTCTGCATTGGCAGGGCCACGGCCAGCAATACCACCACGGGCAGCTCAAGCCGCAGCAGCTGGCGCCAGTTGGTGTTAGGCCAGGATTGCCGCCACCACGCCCGCAGGGTAGCGCGTTTACTCGCCATGGCGGGCCTGCATCAGATACATCACGCGCTGGCTGCCCTCTACCGGCGTGTGTGTTACGATTTCAAAATGCTTTTGAAAACTGGTTTCAAAGTTAGCCTGGTCGTACTGATGAAAAATATCTTTGCGGGTAGCCAGCAGTATTTGCACCTTGGAATCGGTTTTGGGAATAAACTCAATAATCAGATGGTCACCCAGCCGGGCCAGCCAGGCGGCAATGTGGTCAAATGGCAAGTTATTAGAAATAGCCAGATGATGTACCAGCGCCAGCGCCATGATGGTGGTGCCTGGCTGGGCGCGCTCGGTCAGCCCCTGCCGCTCCTGCTGGGCCCAGCCTAGCGCCGGGCTGGGATTCGTGAGGTCCGCCAGCAGCGGCAGTAACCGCGGCTCGGGGTGCCGGCGCAGCTGGCGGTAACTTTTCTCCACCGCCACCGGGTCAACGTCAAAACACAGCGCCTGACCGGCGCCGGCCTCAAGGGCCACCCGGCTGAACCGGCCGTCGTTGCCACCCAGGTCCCACACCCGGCGGGGCTGGGCCAGCTTCACAAACTCGGCGACCACCTCGGCTTTGTGGCGGCTGGCGGCGTCTGAGTAGTTGGTAAACGTGTAATATTCGCCCCATTCGGTGCTGAGACGGCGGGGCAGCCGCAGTTTGCGCACCGTGCGGGTGAGGCTATCAAGCAAACCCAGCAGTGATTGTTTGCCCAGCGCCGACGGCGCCGCGGCCGTGGCGGCCGGCTGGGCCCGGTGCGCGTAGCGCTGCTGTGAGGCATTGTGCAGGGCTAAGTGCAAGAGCAGGCCGGGCCGGGCCTTGCTGCGGAGGGGCAAAAGGGCCGCGGTTAGATCTAGCGGCACGCCGTCAATGTAATTGCGCAGCAGGCCACCCAGGCGCACGTCCACCTGGGACATCAAGGCCAGCGGCGCCAAAAAATGACGGCAAAACTGCGCGTAGGCCTGCCACGCCGGCTGGCCGCCGTACGGCTCAAACGACAATGTATCAATGAGCACGGGCCGGCCGTCCAAAAACTGCACATTGTACGCGCTGGCGTCTTTCATCGTCAGGCCGTGCTCCAGGGCCAGGCGCTGGGCCTCCAGTGTGGCAAGCGCCGCGTCCTGCAGCGCCGAAAACGCCCACTCGTAAGGATACGAAATGAATGGCACGCGCGCCGGCTTGAGGATGTAAGCGGTGTCTGCGGCGCCCGCCGGCACGGCTTGCTCTGCGTGAGGCACGAGCAAACGGCGCTTCACCAGGGCGTCATACAAGCCGCTTTGCCGAAGCGCTTCGTAACCCTGGCGCCCGGCTTCCGTGACCCGGCGGTACACTTCACCATCTTGCCAGTACACGGCTCCGGCCGGGTCACGGAATGATGCTGGTTCCGGTTGAACCTGACCCACTAATCGTTGCCCTGGTCCGCCTCAGGCACGCCGGCCTTGGTTGTCCGCGTCAGTTTGCCCCGTGCCCAGTCGAATCCGCGAAAAATATACTTACGTCCAGCGTATGACGCCGCCATCACTCCACCGACCATCGCCTGTAAAAACATACTGCCGGATGAAGGATCGATATAGCCAAAAACAGCCACCACTACCTCAGACTTAGTTGCGTTACGGCTACCAGTGTACCATACCAATCCCTTATAAAACCCTGAGAACGGCCGCGGGCAACTGCGCGGGCTATAGCTAAACCCGGCTATCGGGCTCATGGATGCTTGGCGTCTCAAGCTCAACTTGAATATGGTGGACGATCGGTGCGCGCCGTTTAATGTGGCGCTTAATTTCATCAATGAGTTGCTCAATCTGCCGGGTCTCCAGGCCGCCGCGCAAGTGCACCTCCAAATTAACCAGCAGCCGCTCCGAGCCCAGGTACATGGTGCGCAAGTCCAGCACCCGGTCAACGCCATCCACCTCCAGCGCGGCTTTGCGGATGGCCAGCTCAATATCGGTGGTGGCGCTGCGGCCCACCAACAGGTCCTTCACGGCGCTAATCAGCATAGCCGCCAGCACCGCCGTAGCCAGACCAATGATAATTGAACCAATCCCGTCAAAAGCCGAGTAGCCGGTAAGCTCGTAAGCCGCCAGGGCCATAAAGCCCACCAGGGCCGACACCGAACCCAGCAAATCCAGGACCAACGTGGCTTTGGTTTCAATCAAGCTGGAGTGCCGGAACCGCTGCCATACGTTTGGCCCAACGTGCGCTCCGCGCAGCCGCCGGATGCTTACCCGCAGGGCATAGACATTCGTAATGAAGCCCACCGTCAGGGCGCCGTAAGCCTGCCAAATATGATCAATTGGGTCAGGGTGCAGCACCCGCTGCAGGCCAAACCACACCGACAGCGTGGCCGTCAGTACTAGCATCGCCATGCCGGCCATCAACACCCAAAAAAACAGCTCCCGGCCGTGCCCAAACCGGTAGTGGCGGTTGGCCCGCCGCTCCGATCGCCGCAACCCCAGCAGCAGCAGGGAAGAGGTAATTAAATCAGCCGCGCCCTGCAGCGCCTCGGCCAGCATTACCACGCTGCCGCTCATCCATGCGACGCCCAGATTTACCAGGAGATCCGAGAGGTCGACCACGAACGAAGTAATGAGAACCCGCCGCGCCGAAATCTTTCGTGTTACGATAGATGCCTCACAAATGCTATGATGGCCAGGCCAAGGTGTTTGCGTTGCCCGCGATGTTGCGTCGGTAGAAGATGATTCCACCAATGGCAACAATCACGAGCAGCGTAATCAGCACGATGGCCGGGACATTTTCTTTGGCAACCAGAGCAGCGTTCTGCCAGAACGACTTCTTAGTGTTTACATTAACAGTGGAGGTGGTCTGCTTGACCACGTTACCAGAGGAATCGGTGGTGGTGGCGGTAACGGTGTGGCTGCCATCGCTCAAGCTGCTGCCATCCACCGTGTTGCCGGTGACCGTCTTGCCGTCCACCGTATAGGTGGTGGTACTATTGGCCGGCACGCCGGTTGGCGCGGGCAGGGTCACCGTGCTAGCCGGCGAGTTACTTGACGAGCCATTGTTTGAGTCACTGCTACTGCCCGAACCGGTCGTGACGGGCGACGGGGTAGGCGTGACTAACAATGTGGGACTTGGCGTGGGGGTGATGGTGATTGGCGTGGCCGTGGCGGTTGCCGCCGGGGTCGGTGTTGGCGTACTCGTGAGCACACTCAGGGTGGCGCTGTCATAGCTGCCCAAAATATTAGTGTTAGAGGTGGAGCTCGCCAGTACCGAGGTGTTGCGGATGCTCACCGCCGAGCTGCCCGATTTCACCCGGAATGTCAGCTTAACGACTGGCTCGTCGCCCGTGACGGGGGTAATCGTACCGCGGGTTAGGCTGACGACGCCGCTCGAGGTGCTCGTGGGGGCCTCCACGCCAAACGCGCTGCCGGTACCATCGGCGCCCAGGTAGTCCAACGTTGTCGGCGAATACACCACGTCAGCCCGCACCGCGTTCACCGGTACTGTGTCACTGTCTTCTCGCACCGTTACCTGGACGGTGGCGCCGGCTAGCACTTGGGTTGACGACGGGTCGATGTACAGGCGGCCCGAGCCTGCAGCGTGAGAGAACAACACCACAAACACACCCACCATCACCGTCAGACCAATGAGCCACAGTGCCGCTACCCGGTTAAAACCTTGCCGGGCCTGGATGCGTCGCTTCGATTTCGACCTGCGGGATGGCATCTGCCTAATTCTCCAAAACGCTTATGTTCACGATAGCATATCGCCAGGTGCAAGACAAAACCGGCCGACCTGTCTGGCGCGCCTGGGCCCCGCTATCTGGCTTACGGCTGCCAGTGGGACAGTAATGTCGAGAGGTCGTACACGTCCGTGGCGCCGTCGTGGTTCACGTCGGCGGCGCCCGTCCCGCTATCCCAGTCGGTCAGCAAGATCGTGAGGTCGCTAATGTCGACCGTGCCGCTGTGGTTAAGATCGCCGGGGATATCGGCGACTGGTGTGCCGGTGGACGCCGGTGCGGCGGACGGTGCCGGCGTGGGCGTCGTACCGCCCGGCGCCGGCGAGAGTGTAGGCGCTGGCGTGGCTGTGGGCGCCGGAGTTGGGGTGGGCACCGGTGTGGCTGTGGGCGCCGGTGTTGGCGTTCCGCCGTTCTGGCCGCTCGCCAAGCCGGCCGGCGTGTGCACCACCAGCAGCCAGTCGTTGTTGCCGGCGCTGTTGGGGCCGGGCGCCTGGTAGGTGTCGCTGCCACTAGCCGCGCCGTGCAGCTGGCCATTGGACGGGTCGTACCACTCAGCCGTGGCGCCGCTCATGCCGCTCGTGTCCACCGTCACACTGCCGCCCTGCGGCAGATAGGCCATCAGGAGTGAATTATCCGGTGCCTTGCCCCAGGCGATATGGCCCTGGCCATTGCCTGGCCCGCCGTTCGGCTCCAGTTTTTCCCAGGCGAACTTCTCTAGGATTTGCGGGATGTAGCCGGTTTGTTTGGCGCCGGGCAAATCAACGTAGCTGCGCCAGTCGGCGCCGTCGGAATCGATATTCCAAGTGGCTCGGTTGCCGCCGTAGGTTACGCCCAGCGCACCGGCCAAGAACGACCACCAGGCATTGCGCCGCACCATGTATGGCGTGGTCGCCACGCCGGTTAGGGCATCGCCGGTCTCGTAACCCGGCTCCAAGTTAATCACCGGATGAACAGGCGAGTGGCCGTAGTACGATGCTGTGCGGTCATAAGACCACGGTGCGCTATCGGCTCGGTTTTCCTGATAGGCGTAGAAGTCAAACCAGCTCTTGCCGCCCAAGACAAATGTGTCAAGCGCCGGGTGGTAGGTTATCAGGTGGCGCGGGTCGGCCGCCTTAATGGCGTTGGCCATGGCATCAATATAGGGGGTGTAGTCGGTGGTGTCGTCCCAGGTTTGCTGCACGTCATGGTCGCCGCCCATCACCCAAATAATGTTGTCATAATTTTTATACCGGTTGGCCACATACGTCCCCAAGGCCGTCCATTGGTCAGCTGGCGGCACACCGCCCGGGTCGTCGGTGCCGTTGTCGCCCAGGGTAATCGGCAGCATCATCACCACCATGTTGCGGGCGGCAGCATCCTGCAAAAGCTGGTCAATGAGCGTAAAGTAAGCATCATTGGGCTGGCTCAGGTCGCCGTTGCTAAAAGCCTGGACCCCCGCCCGGGAATGGTTACGCGTATCCCAGCCAAACATATTCGAAATGATGGTGTTAAAGCCCTGACTCTTGCGGTCATCCAGGTACTCGTCGGCTTCGGACCGGGTGGGCACCGCCGCCAACCACGTCCAGGCGGTATCAACCGTCAGCGGAAAGGCCTTGTTATTCTGGTCGACCAAATAACGTTTGTTGGTGCTTACCTTGAGCGGATAGACGTACGCGCCGGCGTGGGTACGGGTGACCGCCAACCACCCCACCGCCACCAGCGCCACCGCCAGGCCACCCGCCAGCACCGCGAGTCGTTTGCCGGGTCGGCGCCAATGGTGGCTAAAGCGCCAAGGGTGTCTAAAGATTGTCATCCGTGATGTCCTACGCCGTTTCATGTTTTATGGCTACGATGTCCAATGGGTCAATAAAATTGACAAGTCATAGACGTCGCGGGCGCCGTCACCATTAACATCGCCGGTGCCGGCCGGCTGGCTCCAACTCTGAAGCAGCTGCTGCAGGTCGCCCAGGTTGACGGCGCCGTCCTGGTTCAGATCGCCGCTCACCGCCGTTGGGCTGGCGGTTGTCAGGGGGGTGGGACTCGGCGTGATGGCCGGAGTACTGGTGGCACCGGGCCTCGGCGTGGCGGCGCGCGAGTAGTAGTAGGCCACCCCGGCTACCGCCACCACCGTCCGCGCGCGGAGTTTGGCGATCCATCGCTGGCGCACACGTGGGTCAAAAAGATTGACGCGCTGCAATAAGGGTTTTGGCATTGGGATTATGGCCGTTCATAACTGCTTATGGTTACTATAGCACATCCCGCCGCCACACTCAATCCTCAAATTCAGTGGGCGGCTTCTGACGCTTGCCCAGCTTGCGCAGCTGCAACGCGTAAACGGCCCGCTGCACCGCCTCCACCAGGTCGTGCAGCTCTCTCAGCTCCAGGCCGCTTTTTAACACGACTTCCGTGTCCACATACTGCTGGGTTTTAGCGAAGTCGTTCTTAAACTGCTGGTTGATGTCTTGCCACGCAAACCCCTTGAGCACCTGGGGGAGACGGGGATCGTACGGCACCTTGTCGAGCGCCAACAGCAGCACAATGCCCGGGTAGCCCAAATAGCCCTGCCAGTACGAGCCGTTGTCGTTGGCCATGATGGCGTTGCGGGCCGAATCGTAGCGCACGTCATAGGCCTTATTGCCGCGCGATGAAAATACTCGCGCCGTGTTATCGCCCAGCTCATACCGGCCATCGCCCAGCGCGCCCAACGCCTCATACACCTTAATGATAGGCGCCAGTTTCCACAGTTCGCCAGTTGCGGGCTCGTTCATGAGGCTATTATACGCCGGCTAGCCGCCGCATACTGCGCCACCGCCAACCCAATCAGGAAGGTCCAAATCACCAAAAAATAGCCGAGATGCCCGGCTGTATTGAGCGCACCAATCACTGGGGCCAGTACCACATATGGGACAGCCCGCATAAACGACGCCACCGACAACACCGTTGCCCGCTGACCTTCCGGCGCGTGCCGGTTAAGGGTTTCACTCATAAAGGGGGAGAGCACATGTTCACCGGCGTACAGCACAAAAATCACTGCCCAGCCCCACCAACCAACCGGGCCCAACGCCGCCAATAACGCACCCGCCGCTGAGAGCACGATCGTCATAATCACCGGCCGCTCCCGCAGCTGGTCCGCCTGATGGTGCATCCAGGCAAACAACCCCACCGTCAGCACAATACAAATGCCTACCGCCACCGCACCGGCCAGCGGGCTAAACCCGAACCGGCTCAGTAGTATAATTCGTAACAGTCCAAAGCCATACGCGTAAAACAGCCCCTGCACCACCACGATAATTGGCACGTACGGGCTCAGTTGTGGCAGGCGGAATTGGCCAAAGCCGGTCCGTATGTCGGCCACGTAAGCTCGCACTTCAGCCTGAAATTTTTGTCGTGACACCCGCGACCGCGAATCACGCACTGGCCAAATGGCAATCACCGAGCCCACGAATGCCACAGCCGTCAGATACCACGGCACGCGGGCATCGACCATCTGCAGCCAGCCGCCGCTCACAGTTGCCACCAGCGAGCCAAGCAGAGCCGCCTGCCCACCGCGGGTAACCAAGCGCCGCCAGGCCGTCGAAGACCGCTCAAATCCCAGCTCATGAAAGAACATTGCCTCATCCGCCCCCGACACCAACGACACACCCACCATGGTAATGGCTTGGCCCAGCACAAAATTTACAAAGCTTGGAAAAGCCACTTGGTAGAGCAGCCCGACGGCCGTTAATAACTGGCCCAGCCGTGTTAGGCGGTCGCGGCCAAACCGGTCGGCCAGCGCGCCGGACGGCACTTCCGCCAGCAACCCAATGCCAAATGCCAGGCCGTCTAGCAGACCCACCTGCGCATCCGCCACGAACAGGCGGTAAAAATACAGCCACACCACGCTCACAAACCACATGCTTGAAAGCGCCCGATACACCAAATATCGGCGTGACAGCCACGATTGCCGGTCAGTCATGGCGTCTATCATAGCACCCCCGTGCGCTATAATACCGGCATGAAATACGTTGCCCTTCTCCGCGGCATCAATGTCGGCGGCAAAGGCCGCGTCGAAATGGCCAAGCTTAAAACCACTTTCGAACGGCTCGGCCATACCGGCATCGTTACGTATATCAATTCGGGCAATATTATCTTCACGGCCGACGCTACGCCGGTGCCCCAGCTCGCCCAGGCCCTCGAATTCGCCATTGAAACCGACTTTGGTTTCATCGTGCCGGTGGTCCTGCGCACGGCCGATCAAATCGCCGAACTCTGCCGCCGCATCCCCGCCGCCTGGACCAACGACACCGTTCTGCGCACCGACGTCATTTTTCTGCGCGACAACCTCAGCTCGGCCGAGGTCGCCGAGCGCTTCGCGCCGCGCGAATTTGAACAAGCCCTATTTCTGGAAGGCGCGTTCGTTTGGCATCTGGCCCGCGAGTACGCCACCCGCAGCACCCTCACCAAAATCATCTCCACCGATA
>DATDME010000011.1:0-9540 GCA_036518915.1 Candidatus Saccharimonadia bacterium
ACCGTACATTGTCGGATTAGCCTGGCACCTTATCTGGCAGAGGTACGACTTGGTTTATATCTATAAACCGACGCCGCTCACCGTCATGGGGCTGATCACCAAACTGCTCCGGCGCACCACAATTGTGGCCGACTACGACGACCTCGGCAGCGAGGTCATGAAAATCGAGGGCCAGCCGGCTCCCATTTGGAAACTAACCGCCTGGTGCGAACGAGTGGTTGAACGCCACGCCGACGGGGTAGTGGTTGCTTCGCGGCTGCTTGAGCACGAAACGCAGGAGCGTTATCCTACCAAACCCGTCATCCGGCTCTCCAATGGCGTTGATCCGGAGCGCTTTACGCCCAACCAGACGCCACCGCGCCAAACCCCGCACATCATCTTTTTTGGCGTGCTCAACCGGCTGTCTATTACCAAACCGCTTTTGCAAGCGTTAGCGCTGGTTAAAGCTGCGCTACCGGCCACCACGCCATTAATGCTCGATATAATCGGTGACGGCACCGTTCGTCCCCAGCTCGAACAGCTGGCCACGGAGCTTGGCATCAAGCAGCAGGTGACGTTTTGGGGCTGGAGCTCATACGACCAGTTCCGTCAGCGGGTTCAGACCAACGATATCGCCATTACCACCATGCCGCACGACCGGACCACCGCCGCTTGCAGCAATCAAAAAGTCTTTCAATACCAAGCCATGCAACTAGCCGTCATCGGCAGCCGGGTAGGGGACATGCCGGACTATTTGCAGGATGGCCAAGCCGGGCTGATTGTTCCCCCTAACAACGCGGCCGAACTCAGCCAAGCTATCCTGGAGCTCATGAACCACAGCGATCGCCGGGCACAACTCGCCGCCACCGGACGCAAGCTCGCCGAAACCACCTACTCCTGGAAGCAGCTCGGCGGCCAACTTAACCAGTTCCTGGAGGAGCTAGCGCATTCATGAGCCACCGCCAGCCTACGTTTAGTATTGTGATTGCTAGCTTTAACGGCGAACAGCGCATCGCTACCGCCATCCGCAGCCTGCAGCAGCAAACCTACCCAAACGAGCTTTACGAAATTATTGTGGTTGATGATGGGTCATCCGACCGCACCAGCACGGTTGCCGAACAACTCGACGTCCGAGTGATTCGCCATGCCTCCAACCGTGGCATTGCCGCCACTCGCAATAGTGGCTTGGCCGCCGCGCGTCACGCCATCTACGTCAGTTTTGATGACGATTGCCGGGTTGCGCCCAATTGGCTCGCTCAGCTAGCCGAGGCCTATCGCCAGCAGCCTGACGCCCTGGGCATTGGCAGCATTGTTGCAGCCCCCGCCCGCCCCACCGGCCTTGTCGGCCGGTTTATGGCGGCCGTTCATAGCGGCAACCCTACGCCGCTAACCCTGGGCCGCCACCGTCATATTCTTGGACGCTTCTGGTCGTACGTTGTTGATCAAGCCACCCCGCCCCAGCGCAAGATTAGCCGCAACCTGTACGCCGTGCGGCATCTAAACGGCGCCACGGCCAGTTTCCCGGTAGCCGCCCTCCGGTCGGTTGATGGCTGGAACCCTAGCCTCCGCTGGATGGAAGACACCGACGTCTGCGCCCGGTTGCGTAAGCGCTACCCAAACCGGCAGCTATACGCCGAACCAAAAGCCGCCATCATCCACGACCCTAGTATGTCCCTCTCCACATTCGTCTTGCGGCCCTTTCGCCGCGGCCCCTACAACCTGGCGTACTACCGCAGCCAACATCTCACTCCACCCATCTTCCCGTTCCCCCTCGTCTGGCTAGGATCGGGTATACTATGCTTATGGTTACTCCCAACGTGGTGTCTTCCCGTTCTCGTAATCTTACCGCAGCTGCTGTATGGCTGGTGGCCGGTCCGAGCGGCACTCGAGCGCAGTCCCTGGGCGCTCACGTTCGCGTACATTCAACTCGCCGAAGAAACCTCAACCGTAGCCGGACTTGTGCGCGGTTGGGCCGGCCGGTAACCGCCTTATGACCAAAGCCACGTTCCGCCAATTTCTAAGCCTCCGTCTCCGGCCACAGGTCTGGCAGCCCGCATTGGCTGTACTCAGTATTCTTGGCTGGATGATCAGCACACTCCAGCTGCCCGCCAACTGGCCCGGCACCATCGCATCACTTGCACTCCTGCTGCTCGTACCTGGGTTTGCCATACTTCGGCTTGTTCTTGGGGACCAGCTCAAGCTTGAGCTGTCCATCCGCATCCTGTACTGGCTGGCCCTAAGCCTGCTTTACCTCATGGTCACCGGCCTCATTAGTAACCAATTATGGCCACTGGTTGGCGTAACCAACCCACTCGCCACCACCCCGGTCGTCCTGGCGTTTGGCACCACCTTGGCGCTCCTCGTTACCGCAAGCTTAGCCAAGCACCCGCTGCACCTCAGCCAGCGGCGGCCCCGCCTAACGGCCGGCGAAGTCGGTGTAATTATTGGTTCAAGCCTCTTACCACTCCTGGCCGCCGGCGGCGCCACCGCGCTTAATAATCGTGGCTCGAATACACTTGCCCTCACTGCCTTAATTGGTGCAATCGGGCTCGGCGGCCTATTAATCTGGCCACTCCGGCGTCTGTCACGCGTCCATGCCTACGCCTTGTACTGTATCGCCCTCAGCATTCTGTTAGCCAATTCGCTCCGGGGGTGGTTTATTACCGGCCACGATGTGGTGCAAGAATACCAGGTTTTCCAGCTTACGCTCAGCCATAGTCACTGGGACATGGCCTACCTGCGCGATGCCTACAACGCCTGCCTGAGCATTACCATCCTGCCAACAATTCTGGCCCGGTTTACCACCATACTTGCCGACCAATACATTTATAAACTGCTCTTCCAGATGATATTTGCCAGTTTGGCGCCACTGGTTTACCTGCTGGTGAAGCGGTTTGACAACCGGTCCACCGCCATCCTCAGCGCGCTGCTATTTGTGAGTTTTCCTACCTTCATCACCGACATGACCATGCTCGGCCGGCAAGAAGTTGCCTTCTTATTCTTTGGCCTCTGCGTGCTAACCCTGTGCGATACCCAGCTCCCGCGCCGGAGCCGGTCGATTCTCGTCTTTTTACTCATTCCAGGTATTATTTTGTCGCATTATTCCACCAGTTACGTGGCGCTTGGCATCATTATGATCGCCAAATTATACGACACCGTTTTTCGGCTACGCCTACAGCGCTTCCGGCTGGGTACCCGCCCTAGCAGCGGCGCCCTCAGCTGGGCTATTGCGCTCGTCATGCTGCTGAGCGTTTACTTTTGGAACTCCCAGATTACGGCCACCAGCCAAAGTATCGCGAGCACCCTCGGCGGCGTCGTTACGAGCCTGCCTAAGCTTCTCCAGCGCAATACCCAAACCGGGGTTAACCAATACAGCCTGGTTGGCGCCAAGCTGAGCGAAGATGAGTTGTTCCGCGCTTACGTTGCCAGCGTTCCAGCCGGCCGCGAGTTTCCGGCCAATGAGTACTATCCCGCCAGCATCACGAACAAGTACCCGGTGGTGCATATTCCAGGCGCCACCGACGCGCCAACCAACCTTGGTTCGTGGATTCAATCGCATCTTCACCTTAATTTATATGATGCCTACGACAACATCCGATCCAGTTACGCCAAGCTCGTCCAAGTCGCCATTGTCTTTGGCTTAGCCTTGCTGGTTATTTGGAAGCGCCGCCGGGATGGAATTTCGGAGCAATACATTTTGCTCGGCCTAGCTGCCCTCACTGTTATTGCCCTGCAGGTATTATTGCCCTCAAGTATTATTAATTATGGCCTGCTGCGGCTCATTCAGCAGTCACTCATTTTACTTGCACCCGCCATTGTAATTGCCTTCGAATTTGGCTGGGGAATCGTCCGGTCACCAAAACCCTGGCGGCCCATTCTCACCGGTGCCATCCTGACCGGCTTTTTTGCCGTCAACGCCAACGTGCTGCCAGTGTTAACCGGCGGGTATAAGCCGGCCTTATCCACCAGCAACCGCGGCTTCTACTACGAAGCCTACGTTACCCACGCCGATGAGATTGCCGGCTTCCAGTGGCTCGCCAACCATGCGCCCAAAGGCGCCGTCGTTTATGCCGACGAGTTCGCCCGCCGCAAAATGATCACCTACGCCGGCATTTACGCCCGGGCCAACTTAGCGCCGGCCGCAATTTCGCGCGACTCCTACGTTTTCATTAGTGACGCCAATGATACCTTTAACCGCGTGCCGTTCTACTACGATGGCACGCTGTTATACCAAGAGCCGCCGACAGCCTTCTTGAAGGCGACCAAGAACCTGGTCTACGCGAACGACCACGTTAAAATCTATAAATAACCGCTACCAACGAGCCGTCAAGAACCAGAGCGACCCAAACCGAAGCGCCAAGTTCAGCCGCAGCACCACGCGCTCGCCCCTACCAAGCCGCCGAGTTTCCTGATAAGCCGATAGATATTGTTGAACAAACTTCCGCTTGCGGCTCTGCTCGTATACGTCAGCCACGCTAAAGAATAGACAAACGACGAACGGGTCGTACCGCACGCCTTCAAAATCGATCACACTCGTCACCCGCTGCCCATCCGATAAGACATTGCCAATGTAGTAATCGAAGTGGCTCACGCCCTTGGGCAAAAAGCGCAACAGCGCCGAACGGAATGAGCCGTCTTTGACTCCCGACGGCCGCCACTTTGCCGGCACCGACTGGCCTACCACATGCATCTTTGCCTGCCAGGCTGCCATATCGCGCACCAGACTCTCGGAGTACTCGCGAGCCTCGCGACCAGCTTCAAACGACATCACCACCGCCTGCCAAACGTTATCCGCTTGACCAATGGTAGAAACTTCCCCCCCGTGCACGTCACGAATAAACGATGGCACCGGCACGCCCGCCTGGCGCAAACAGCTAATATAGTACAACTCTCGGCCCAAATCGGCTCGTGAGCGCTTGGAGTCGGCAAATAGCTTCAAGACATATCGGCCGCGGTCACCGGCGTTAACCAGCCAGGTGCCGCTACGGTCGCCGCCGCCCACATCCTGGCCGTAGCTCGCTCCCGCCAGATCAAATGCCGCGAACGCCAATTGGATTACCTCCGGCGCCGGACCGGTATAGACCACATTGCCGTGCTCGTCCAGTACAGCCTGTTGCTGACGCCCACGCGACAAAATAATCAGCTGCATCACGGCGCCCACCACCATGCCGCCCATAATCGACAAGCCAATACCCTCCAGTCCAAAGCCAGCCAACAGTTCGGCTAGACCCAGCGTGGTAGCGGCTATCACCGCTTGGACCACCACAATGCTGCCGGTGCGATGTTCCAAGTTCATAATGGTAGTTCCCACGGAATTAGCCGCCAAAAAGAAGGTTGCTACCGCCAGCACCTGGAACAAGCCGGTACCATAATGAGCATAGTTATAGCCAAACAAGCTCAACAAATACGGCGCCACTGCCACCGAAACCAGCACCGCCGGCAATAAAATATAGGCCAGGATGCGCACTGCATGGCTTAAGTGCTGGCCTTGCTGACCGCTGTCGTGCGAGCTTTCGGCCAGGAGGGAATTGGTTACGGCCGATGGCACCACATACAGCAAGTTCACCATCGTCCAGGCCATCGAGAAATAGGCGGTTTGGGCTTCACCCAAGCGGGTCAGAATAATCGTTGGCATCAGCTGGCCCGGCAAAGCCGTCATAATTGATGCCAGATAGTTATTCATAGTGTAGCGGCGGCTCTTGGCAATAAACCGCCAATTCGGCGCCGTCAGCGGACGGTAAGCGCAGTAGCGGACCATTAGGTACAAACTCAAAGCCAAAGAAGCCATGGCAGCCGCAATAAACGCAATAAACACACCCATGCTACCCAGCGCCAGCAAGAATAGGGGAGCTATGAGCTTAACCAGGCCAAATACCGCATAGGCCGCCGTATGCAATTCCGCCCGGCGGTTTGCAATAAAAATACTATCAGTTAGGGTGTTTAAGCTGACGACCGCCATGAGAGTCATAAAGACTACCCGGCCCAACCAGTTCGATGTAAACACCGCCAGAGGGCCAGAAAAGACCGGCCCGGCCACCGCCAACGCCACGCCGGCAGCCGCAATCGAAACCGCGCCCACCACCGCCAGGCTGGCGTTAATATCGCCACTCGGGTTCTCTGACTTAGCCAAAAATCGTACGATTCCGGCGTTCAGGCCAAGATAGCTAATGTAGGAAATAAGCAGAGCAATTGAAATTAACGCCGAGGCGGAACCAATTGCCGCTGGCGCGTACAGATGCGCCACAAACAGCCAGAACCCAAATCCCAGCACCGACATAATCGCCGTGCTCAGCATAAGATAGACGGCATTCCGGAACAGGCTATTGGTGCGGAACGAATGAACCGCACCCCGCCAGCGCTCAACCAGCATTTGCTTGAGCTTTACGCCCATAACGCCTCCCCTAACCGGGCCACCTCAAAACCACGATCCCGAATCGCCGCTACCAAACCCGGCAACACCTCAAGAGTATGACGGCCGTGCAGATGGAATAAAATCACTGCGCCAGGCTCAACTTCGGCCATAATTTTTGTTTGCATAGCCGCGGCGCTCACACCCTGCCAGTCGTCACTATCGATGGTCCAATAGCAAAGTTGGTAGCCAAGTTCGGCCGCCAGCTGGCGAATCCGCTGGTCGAACTTTCCTTGTGGCGGCCGCAACCATTGGCTCTTGGGTCCGCGCGAAATCTCCTCGCGCACCTCATCATCCGAGAGCTCAAGTAAATTGCGGTGGGAGTAGGTGTGGTTAGCTACCACATGGCCCGCCTCAGACATCACGCGCATAAGACCGGCGTGCTGGTCAGCCCAGTCGCCTTGAATAAAAAACATGGCTTGCACATCAAGCTGTTTCAGGAGTGCCAGCAAATCCCGCACCCGGGTTGGGTCGGCATAGTCATCAAAGGTCAGCAAAATCCGGCCGCCTTGGGTATAGCAGTGAGCTTCGGCAACCGTAGCGCCCACTCGCCAATCGGCATAAGCCTGGGCGCAGCGCTGTTTGGCATGGCGCCAATCACCAGCTAAAATATCAGTCATGATGGATCGTAATTTCATGTATCGCAGCCTTCAAGCAATCTCATTTACCGGCTTCATTTTTGGTATGGCAGGATGGTTCTATATTGCCGAAAATGCTGTTTTTCATCCTGAAACCTTATCGTTACCCCTAACGC
Source organism: Candidatus Saccharimonadia bacterium (assembly GCA_036518915.1). GTDB lineage: Bacteria > Patescibacteriota > Saccharimonadia > UBA4664 > UBA4664. The sequence continues at coordinate 7,143 of DATDME010000011.1, forward strand.
ATCTGGCACCGGTTCCACGCGAGGACACCTTTGGGGTGATTTGTTTTGGCGTATCGGTTGTATGTTGTTTAATCTGGAGCTACATGCGCAGCGGTCATCGAAGCACCTAGCGCGGACGCACCGCGGCCGTCACGCCAATAATTGCAAGCAATGCAAGCATTAACACGACCAGCCACCAGCGGTACCGCGAGGTTCGCCACGATGGATGAAGTTCAATTGCCACCAGCAGCGCAATCAAAACAATTGTTGCACCAACTGATAGCGGCGTTAGCATGCCGATTAGATTCAACATCCCTATAATTTTATCATTTTACGCCTAAAAAGTCAATGGTAGCATAGGCTTTTTTAGAGAGGCTGGGCGACTATCCCAAGATCGGCTATAGTTGACCTGTGTCACAAACCGGCATATCAGACAAATCAGTCCTGCGCCGCCTAGCTGATAGGTTATTTCAGCGTTACGTTGACTGGCGGCGGGGCAACCGCGCCGCCGAAAAACAATGTCATCGTCCGGCCCCGAACAGCATTCTGCTGACCTTTGACGACTACATCTCGCCCAGCCAAGCCGACGCCATCTGCTCGCTGCTTGAGCCACACCAGATTCGAGCCATGTTCTTCTTCCAAGGTGATTGGGCCCAGCATAACCAGCCGCTCATTGATAAACTGGCGGCGGCCGGCCATATAATTGGCAACCATACCTACAGCCATGCCAACCTCACCGAGCTAGCGGATGAAGCCGTTACTCAGGAGATCATCCGCGGCCCAAAGACCCAGCCCTGGTTGCGCCCACCCTACGGCGCCTACGACAAACGCGTGCGGAACCTAGCTGCCAAACTTGGCTATGTCATTTGCTATTGGACATTAGATAGCCACGACTGGGCCCCGGACATTGCCGCCGACGAAATTTGCCAGCGGGTGCTCAGCCGGATCGAGCCAACCAGCGTTATCCTCATGCATTGCCACAACGACACCACGATTGCCGCCCTACCACAGATTATTGAGGCCGTCCGGGCCAAAGGCTGGCAGTTCGAATCAACCACCAGCCAAGCCTGGCAACCCGGGCCGCCAACCAGCTAACGCTGTTCGAGCGGCGTTACGACCCCAGCCAGCACGCCAGCGGCGAACACCAAATGGTGTGCCACCAGCGTAAATGAACGGTTCTTGAGCATAGGGATCAGCAAGCCGAGCAGGTACCAGGGAAATATCAGCGCAATGGGAAGACCCAGCAGGTAAAGCGGGTACACCCACACATGCGGCTCCGTTATGAGCAGCTGCTTCCAGCGCCGGCGCCAATGCTTCTTGTGAATAATAGCGCGGGCCTTGCCGTACCGGAAAGCGCGACGAAATTGCTCGTTCGTTTCACCCCAGTCGTGACTCACGGCCACGCGCGGGTCTGAGCATAGTTTAAAACCGGCATCACTCACCCGCCAAAAAAAGTCCACGTCTTCACCGTAGGCCAACCGCTCATCAAAGCCCTTAACCGCCTCAACAACCGTCCGGCGCAGGCCAACGCTCACCGTCGTGCATTCTTGAATGTATGAGCGCGTTTCCCGGCCCGGCATATACCGCACCAGATTCTTCGGGTTAGTATCGAGCACGGGACCGCAAACTACGCTCTCGCCGCTATCCAGCGTATCAATAATGGCAGCCAACCAACCATTAACCGGAATACAACTTGCATCGAGAAATACGAGATAGTTGCCCGCAGCCAATTTCAAGCCAAGATTTCGCTGCTCAGGAATCGTGAACCGCTTAATGCCTTGGTTATAAAATTCCCAGCGCACCTGGGGGAACTCCTCCCGAACTGTTTGGAGTACAGCCGGCTGGGATGCGTCGACCACCACAACTTCAGCCCTGCAAGCCTTAGCTTGAGGCATCAGCGCAGCCAAAGTATCGCGCACGCCGAGGTCATTTTTGACCACAATAATAACTGACGCGACGAGCGAAGTTGGCGAGTGAACAGCTTTCATAAACAAACGATAACATAATTTATGTTAAATGTAAATATAAATGGCCTGACCCACCCTCACCCCCTCACAGTCCTCCCGTAATCATATTGCCCAACGGTTCGTAGGCCTCTCGTGTCAGTGCCTCAGATACTCTCCTAAACCAGGAGATGCGTTTCTTGGGGTGGCGAGGTTTACCGTACCGTGGGTCCCGGTAGCTTGCCAGGTAAGCCAAAACAAATCTGAGACTAGCAAACCAGAGTACCATCTTGAGGCTCAACGGCTTGGTGAGCTTCAACCGCTTGAGGTTTACGACATGCTTGAGATCCTTAAAGGTCTCCTCAATCTCAAAGCGGTGGTAGTACATGCGGATAATCTTCCGGCGACCTTTGGCCATATCCGAGGTCAGGATGAACCAGGGCTCGCCGTCCTCATCCGGTATGTCGCTGCGAATC
>DATDME010000012.1:0-22205 GCA_036518915.1 Candidatus Saccharimonadia bacterium
CCTCCGCGAGCCCGTGGCCGCGGCCATTGGCGCCGGCATCCCGATTGCTTCCGCCGCCGGCAACATGGTGGTGGATATTGGCGGCGGCACCACCGAGATCGCTATCTTGAGCCTGGGCGGCGTGGTGGCCCAGCACAGCATTCGGGTGGGCGGCAACCGCCTCGACAACGCCATCGCCGAGTACATCCGCCGCACCTACGGCCTGGCAGTGGGCGACCGCACGGCTGAGCACATCAAAATTACGCTAGGCTCGGCACTCATGCTCACCCGCGACAAATCCATGGAAATCCGCGGCCGCGACGTGCTGGCCGGCCTACCCAAAACCATCACCATCCGCGCCAACGAAATTGCCGGCGCCCTCCAGGATGAACTCGAAAAAATTATTTTGGCTATCCGCGTGGTGCTTGAGCAAACCCCGCCCGAGCTTTCGTCAGATATCATCGACCGCGGCATGGTACTGACCGGCGGGGGAGCCATGCTGGCCAATCTCGACAAAATGCTCACCCAAGTCACCGGTGTACCCTGTGTGGTAGCCGAGGAACCACTGCTCTGCGTGGCCCGCGGCACCGGCATCGCCCTCGATAACCTCGATGAGTACAAGCGCAGTCTCGTGGCGGTTAAATAGTGCACGGTTTATTATGAATTTCGGAAGAAAACCGAGCATTTTATTCCGAAAATCAGAATATATTTAGACGCCCATCGACCCTAGGCACCTGGTATACTAGCAGCACAACCATCTTGCCATGCCCACTACAACCTCCAGTTTGCGATTCGTCCGCATCATTCAAGCCGGCCTGCTGGCGCTGGTCGCGCTCATGCCGTTTCACGCGTTTCTCACCACCTGGCTGGGCACGACACTCGGCCACCGCGCCGCCGTCCAGTCGTGGAAAGAAGTGCTGCTCATTGGGCTGGCACTCGTGGGCGCGGGCCTCGCGTGGCACGATCCGGCCTACCGGCGGCGCTGGCGCGCACCCTGGGTGTACCTGGCCGCCGGGTTAGCCGCCTGCGCCGTTTTGGTCACGCTCGTGGCCCTCAGCCGGCAGGCCGTGACGCCGTCTCAGGCCCTGCTTGGAGCAAAAATTGACCTAGAATTTCTCGTCGCCGGACTACTAACCACCCTCGTCGCCGGCCAGCGCTTCAGCCGCTGGTTAATCTGGACCACCATCGGCGCGGGAGTAGCCGTTTCCGTTTTCGTACTGATGCAGGTATACGTCTGGCCGGTCAATTTCCTGTCCCAGTTCGGTTACGGGCCCACCACCATCCTCCCGTTCCAGTACGTCGATGCCGCCAAAACCCTCCGCTACGCCGGTACCCTCGGTGGGCCCAACCAGCTGGGGGCCTATCTCATCATCCCGCTGAGCCTGACCGCCGCCCTCACCACCTCCCGGCGACGGCGCTGGTGGTTGTTAGGGACTCCGCTTATGCTGTTTGCATTGTATTACTCATTCTCGCGCAGCGCCTGGGTAGGCGCTCTGGCCAGTTTGGCACTGCTGCTCATCTGGCTGGTGCCCCGGCGCTGGCGCTGGCCGGTAACTGGCAGCCTGCTCGGGCTACTGGGGGCCGGCGCGGCCGTCATTTGGCAGCAACTCGCCAGCCATCCCCAACTGCAGCACCAGCTTCTGCATACCACACTGGAGCAGCGCGCCAACCCGTCTACTTCAAGCGCCGAACATGTTGCCTCGCTGCTCGACGGCCTCAGCACGGTCGCGCGCCATCCACTAGGCCAGGGTCTTGGCTCGGCCGGCCCTGCCACCATCCGCACCGGCCAGTCCTATGTGATTGAAAACCAATTTTTGCAAGTCGGCGCCGAAGCGGGCTGGCTCGGCCTCGGACTGTTTGTGCTACTGCTCGGCTGGCTCGTCCGCCAACTGCGCCACTCAGCGCTCCAGCCCTGGGGCACCGCCCTAGCGGCGGCACTCGTTGGCATCAGTGTCGGGGGCTTGTTCATTCCCACCTGGGACGACTCTACCACCGCGCTCGTTGCGTTTACCCTCGCCGGCAGTCTGGCGGGACTAACCGGAGGCAGCCGTGTCAAACCAAACCCAGTTTGATAAGGTCGAGATTCTGGGTGTCGACATCGACCTGGTCAACCGGGTTGAAGCCGTGGAGTACGTGATTGCCGCCGCTCAGCCTGGCCGTCCCGCCGTCTACGTGGTCAAGCCGTACGTGGAATTCCTGGACCGCAGCTATCACGACCTAGAAGTGCAAAACCTACTCAATAACGCTGAGCTAACCATTGCCGACGGCATCGCCGTGGTGTGGGCGGCCGCCTATTTGTACGCTGGCCCCCGCACCACCTGGCGTTTCCTCAAAACCGTCGCCCAAATCGTCGTTGCACCGCACGAGCTCCTGTGGCCGCTCACCGACCGGGCAGCCGGCACCAACTTCACCTGGCCGTTACTGCAAGCTGCCGCGAGGGCCAACCTGCGCGTAGCGCTGGTGGGAACGCCGCGCCACTCCACCCTAGACGACACCGCCGCCGCCATCAAGCAACGGATGCCGGCCATTAACCTGGTGCTCACCCACACCGGCACCGACCCGCACCGCCAGCCCGGCCGGCAGTCGCGGGCGTGGCTGGACCAGCTAGCGCTCCAACTCCGGGACGCCCGCGCCGACATCATCCTGCTTGGCCTCGGCTTCCCGCGCCAGGAGTACGCCGCCAGCTACCTGCAGGCGCAGCTCGCACACGGCGTGCTCATCGGTGAAGGCGGCACCTTTGACTACCGTGAATTTGGCGGCCATCAAGCCAAAGCTGCCGCCTGGATCCAGCGCAGCGGCCTGGAGTGGCTCTGGCGGCTCGTCCTTGAGCCCCGCCGCCTCCGCCGCCAGCTGGCCATTCCGCGCTTTATGTGGCGGGTGTGGCGCAGCCGGCATTAAGCGGCCGGCATTAATCGGCCTATTTTCAACCGAACCACGCCTGGTGTAACATAAGAACAATAACGGTGATGTCGTCGGCGTGAACTGCCCAGTATGCCACAAAACCACTCAGCCCCGTCACATCGGGACGGCTGATTATTGTTCGGTTTGCGGCACCCGCTATCCCGACCCCCACGCCAAGCCCGCCCGGGCTATGGATCTGGCTCGCAGCCGCACCGCCAAGCCGGCGGCGGCCGTGCATCACAGCCGGGCCCGCGGCGTAATTGATCTGCGTGACGCCCCCGCTCACCACACCGCTCACCAGCCCACCCACCACCCCGCTAAGACCCCGCACGTGGAGCACACCCAGCACCACACGCCGGTCGCCGCGCCCTCAGCCGCCGCACCCTCGAGCGACGCGCAGGCCCGTCATGACGCCGCTTTCCGTTCCCGCCTCAAAACCGCCCGCGAGGTTGACCGCAGCCCGCTGATTCAACATTTTAGCGATGGCCTGCGCGCGGCCCGGCCGGCCGGCCAAACCGCCCACACGTCACACCACCCGGCCGCGCATACGCCCGCGCCTGCGTCCGCACATACGACCACACACGCGTCCGCTCACGCATCCACGCCGGCGGCCATCACGCCCGGACCCGAGCTGCCCAACCAAGCCATTACTCACCACGAGAGCCTCGCCCGGCTGGCCGCCACCGCCGCCGAACCAAACCTCAAAGCCGCTCACTCCGCCCAGCACCACAAAGCCCACTGGCGGCCGCACCTTGGGCTATCGCCCCACAAAGGCCGTACCCTTACTACCACGGCCGCCGTGCTCATCATGGGCGGATACGTCTGGCTGCAAAATTACCCCAAACTAGCACTGCAATCGGCCAACAGTCAGGCGGGTGTAACGGCCACCCTGCCCGGCTACCTACCGTCCAGTTACAATCTTAGCCGGACATTCAGCCAGCCCGGCCTCGTCGCGCTCGATTTCACCAGCCCCAGTATCCCCGAAATCCTCAAAATCGCCCAGCACCGCACTGCCTGGGATTCCAACTCGCTGCTCGATAATTTCGTGGCCAAACAAACCGACGACTATTCCACCGTGCACGGCGAGGGCCTCACCATTTATCTGTTTGGCCAAAACCAAGCCGCCTGGGTCAACCACGGCATTTGGTACAGCATTGAAGGCGCCAGCAAACTCTCGCGCGAGCAAATCCTCAAAATTGCTTACAGCCTGTAGCGCTTGCTAAGATAAGGCCATAAGGTAAGGCCAATTGAGCAGGGGAGTGACCGACCATGCATGACGACAAAGCCTGGGACCGCATCGTGGACGCCATTGAGGCCAAATTTGGCATTGACGAGCATGGCCGCACCAAGCGCCCGGTCGAAGACAGCCACGACCTCACCGAATCCGTGGCGTTTGTGGTCTTCACCCGCGGCGGGCAGCGCTACAAAATTGAGCGCGTGCAAGGCCCCGTCATCATCGACCGCAAAACCATCGGCGCCCGCCGCGCCGGCGCCAGCGTCCACTACCGAAACGTCTACGACCCCGCCGAGACCACCTTTCGCACCCTGCTCTTCGTGGAAGGAGACGACGGCGCGTGGGAAGAGATCAATGCGGATGCGTTTGACCTGGCGGATTCAACTTTCTAGCGCAGTTCAAATCAGCGCGGTCATACTCTTCGTTCTGACCGCCCTGAATGGGCTGCTCTGGCAATTCTGAGCACGTCGGCGCAGCGCCCACCCGGTCTCCGGGTGGGCGCATCGTCATGTCTTCCCAAATTGGCAATCATAAAGTTAGCGGGCCCCAACGAGCTCAGTTCTCCTTCCTGCTGAAACCCGGAGGGCAATTCAGCTCTCGCTGCAAAGCCCTGAGACACTCCGGCTGGATCCGACGACCCCAACATCCTCGGTTGCTAGGCGTCCTATCACTCCTGTCTGTGGCGATACAGCCGCTCCGCTTCAGATTACTGAGCGCATCGAGTGCCACACCTTCGCACCCACAGTACCGCTCCCGCACGCGCCGCATATACTCAGCCGATACCCAACCTGAGGGGTCTGCAAATGCGTAGAGTGCCTCCAGGACATTACGCTGATGAGAGCCTGGCCTGGGTAAACACCACTCCAGTCTAAGCAGCCGCCAGGCGCCAGGACAAATGCGTCGCGGCCAGTGCCAGCGCAGACCATCTACCGCCAGACAAGCAATATATCCACCCTCCTCCAGCTCCAGTAAGGCCCATGAGATGGTCGAGATAGGGAGTTTCAGCTCACCAGGGAGACCCTCCAACACGCTTCTCGGCACAACGTGGTCACTGGGATTTGCTCGAACGTATAGCTCCCTAAGCACCCGTCCTGGCTCAGAAGAGGACACCGGCAACTGCGACAACGTCGGGGACCCGTCAGCCGACTTTGTTGGCCCTTGCTGCCGCGTTACAGACGGAACACGGTCCGCTGCCTGTCGCGTACCTGTCACAACCCTGCCTCCTGACTGTCGACGAAATGGACTGTCGCTCAATACATCATAGTCAAACTTATTATAACAAGTTATAATACCACCACTATGTCAAGCGCCAACGCCTCTTCTCAGCCCGTCCGCGTCCGCTTTGCGCCCAGTCCGACCGGATATTTGCATGTTGGTAGTATCCGCTCCGGATTATTTAACTGGCTCTGGGCTCGGCACAACGGGGGAGCGTACGTACTGCGCATCGAAGACACCGACCGCGCCCGCTACGTTGAGGGCGCCGAAGACCAGATCCTGCGCACGCATGACGCCCTGGGCATCACCCCCGACGAAGGCCCTGCGCAGGGCGGCCAGTACGGCCCCTACCGTCAGTCGGAGCGGCTCGACATTTACCGCGCCCACGCCGAAAAACTATTAGGAACCGGCGCGCTCTACCGCTGCTGGTGCTCGCCTGAGCGCCTCACCCAGCTTCGCGAGGCCGCCCAAGCCGCCGGCGTAGCTTTTATGTACGACCGCCATTGCCTCAAGCCCGAGAATCAGCGCGACGCCAACGAGCCGCACGTGCTGCGCTTCCGCATCCCGAGCGAGCCCAAAGCCGTCACTTGGGATGACGCTGTGCGCGGCACGCTCAGCTTTGATACCGCTACCCTCGACGACTTCGTCGCTCTCAAAGCCGACGGCTACCCCACCTACCACTTTGCCAACGTCGTGGACGACCACCTCATGAAGATTTGCCACGTACTGCGCGCCGATGAGTGGATTCCCTCCACCCCCAAGCACCTGCTGCTGTTTGCAGCCTTTGGCTGGGACACCCCCGTCTACGCGCATCTACCCGCCGTCCAAGGTCCCACCGGCGGCAAAAAACTCTCCAAGCGCGACGGCGCCCAATCGGTTGAAGAGTACATCGCCGAAGGCTACCTACCTGAAGCCTTGCGCAGCTTCCTAGCCTCACTCGGCTGGAACGACGGCACGACGCAGGAAGTCTTCACGACGCCCGAACTCATCGAGAAATTCACCCTCGACCGCATCCAGAAAAGCCCCGCCCGCTTCGATAAAGATCGCCTCACCTGGATGAACGGCGTCATGATCCGCGAAGCCCTCAGTGAAGATGACCTCCTGAGCCGCCTCAAGCCGTTTTGGCCGCCCGAAGCCGCCCAATTTGACGACAATTACCGCCGGGCCGTGCTGCGCCTCGTCCGCGACCGCCTCAAGACCCTCAGTGAACTGCCCGAGCTCACCCGCTTTTTCTTTACCGACCCCACCTCGTTTCGGCCCGAACAAGCTGAAACCAAGCGGTACTTAACAGTCGTCCACGATGCCATTGCCGACTCCGACTTCAGCGAGGCCGACCTCGAGGCGCGCCTGCGCCCACTGGCAACCGAGCTCGGCGCAACGACGGGCGCTGTCTTTCAAGCCGTGCGGCTCGCGATCACGGGCTCAAAAGCTTCGCCCGGCCTGTTCGAAACCATGCATGTACTGAGGAAAACTACCGTACTACGCCGCCTGCGAGCCGCCGTTTCTACCCACTAACCAGATCATATCTGGGCGGCAAGCCATTTTTTGTGCGTTTCAGGTTTGACAACCGAGGTCACGCTCACCTATAGTGAATTCACTTAAGCGAGTGAGGATAAACCCCATGAGTGTGAAGTTTTACGATGTGAAGACCCGCCAATCGGTGGAAGTTCCGGAGTCCGACGTTTCCAAGACCAAGTACGAGCGCACCACCAAAGACGGCAAGACCCAGGTCCGCTACGCCCTACGCGGTAAGTACGAAGGCCGCAACCTGACCAAGTTCGTTGGCGAAGCCGATTGGAACGCCTTCGACGGCCCGGTCGTCTAGTTTCCAGACAAAGTTCCGCAAAGAAAGAGCCCACCGGGCTCTTTTTGTTGCCCGGTCCAATTGTGGCCGGCCATTTTTTGGCCACCCAATTCTTGCCCCGCCAAGCACAAGCATTTCAGGCGTATACTAGTACCATGACCAAGCGCCAAAAAACCTGGCTGCTCATTGCTGGCTGCACGGCCCTGGCCGGCGGGATCATTGGCGTGTGGGCCCTGGCGGCCCATCCCAGCGCCAACCCGGTCACGCTGCTCCGTCCCACGCCAGTGCCCACCCCGCAGCCATCGCCCACGCCGGTGCGGGTAGCCTCACCGCTCACCGGGCTCATGGTTGACCCCGCCGTCGCCGCCCAGCCGGTGGTTGGCGTGATCATTGAGAACCTCAACCCCGATGCCCGGCCGCAATCCGGCCTCAGCGACGCCGGAGTCGTCTACGAAGCCAACGCCGAGGGCGGCATCACCCGGTTCCTGGCGCTCTATCTTGATAAAATCCCCGCCAGCCTCGGCCCAGTCCGCAGCCTGCGCACCTATTTCCTCGATTGGGCCCTGGAATACGGCGCCCCCGTCGCGCATGCCGGCGGCAACCAAGACGCCCTTGACCTCATCAAACCCCTCGGCCTCAAGGACATGAACGCCCTGTCCTTTGCCGCCGACGGCTTCTTGCGCACCACCGACCGGGTCGCACCGCACAACCTTTACACCAGCGACACCAAACTTAAAGCCTTGCTCGCCCGGCTCGGGTACGCCGGTCCGGCCAGCTTTACGCCCGCGCCCCGGCAAACCAGCCCGGCCACCGCGAGTACCGCCGTCGCCCATCCCCACATCCACCTCGATTTCTCCTACGCCGGCTACCAGGTTGACTACGACTACGACACGGCCACCAGCGACTACGCCCGGTCCATGGGCGGCACGCCGCACATCGACCGCACCACCGGCCGACAAATCCACGTCAAAAACATTGTGGTTGAGATGATGCCCACCAGCTACGGCCTCACCCGCATCGGCGAACAAACCGTCATCATGCAAACCGTCGGGCAGGGGAGCGGCTGGGTGATGCACGACGGCAACGCCACCCCCATCACCTGGAAGAAATCCAGCCACGCCGCCCGCACCCAGCTGCTCGGCGCCGATGACCACGAAGTACCCTTAGACCCCGGTAACACCTGGTTCGCCATCGTACCCGTAGGCAAAACGGTGTCATACTAATGCCTCGGGCTGAAGCTCACCGCCACCACCAGCCCTACCGCCCGTACCTGTTTGTCGCGATGATTTTGGCCGTGGCGCTCGCCGGTATCGCCGCGTTCCACAGCGGCAAACTCGCGCCGCTCGCCCGGGCCATTACCGAGTCGCGCTGCCGGGCCGGCGCGTTTATGTACCACAGCACCACCTCCAGCACCGTCACGGCCGACATTAACAACGCCGATGCCTTACCGGCCCATGCCGGAACAAGTGCCACCGTCAAGAATGTTGAAACCATTGGGCCAAACCTCATTCCCAACGCGGGGCTTGAGCAACTCCCTGTGCAACCCCCGAGTGCTCCCGCCATTACCCAGTGGACCACCAATGCCTTTGGCGACAATGATGCCACCTTTAGCCTCGCCAGCGGCCACAACGGCAAGCACGCCGCCCGCGTTACCATGACCACATACACCAACGGCGACGCCGATTGGTATTACCGGGCCGTAACGGTCAAACCCGGCCAGTATTACACCTTTGCCGATTACTACCGGTCCAACGTGCCAACTCGCACCGTCCTCGCGCTGCAGCAAGATGCCAACCATTATGAATACATCAATCTGGCGGCGGCGGCACCCAGCGAGACCTGGGCGCAGTATCGCACCGTCTTTTTTGTGCCCACCGGTATCTCGCAGATCATTGTGTATCATCCGCTGGCCGCCGTCGGCTACCTAGAAACCGACGATTTTCAGCTGGCTCAAGCCCGCACCACCGGCTTCCAGGAGGGCCTCGTGTCAATCACGTTCGATGATGGCTGGCAATCGATCCACGACAACGCCCTGCCCCTCATGAAGCAAGCCGGCCTGGTGTCAACACAATACCTGATTTCTGGGTACTTGGGCCAATCCAAAGCCTATGACCGCATCGGCGATGTCTACGACTTCCTGCATGCCGGCCATGAAATTGCCTCGCACACCGTGAACCACCCTAACCTCACCGACAAAACGCCAGCCGAGGTTAACTACGAACTTAGACGCTCCCAGGAAGACCTCACGAAGTGTTTCGGCAGCGCCACCAGCTTCGCGCCACCCTATGGCGCTTACTCCGATACCACGCTGGCCACCACCGCCGCGCTGTATGCAACCTCACGCTCGACCGACACCGGCTTCAACACCGCCGACAACCTCAATCCGTACCATTTGGTGGTGCAGAACGTGAGTGCCCACACCTCTGCCACTGATATCAAGGACTGGCTCAGCACCGCCAAGTCCAACCGGGCTTGGTTAATTTTGGTTTATCACCAAATTGGCACCAACTCCAGCGGTTATGCCCGCCGCACCAGCGATTTTGTGCAAGATGTCCGCGCCATTCAGGCCAGCGGCCTGAGCGTGAAAACCGTGTCGCAAGCCTACGCCGAAGTCAGACACCAGGTCAAATAACCCTCCGCAAACTCGTCAACCTGGTTTGTTAAGCCATATTAGCAAATATTTCGCAACTACGCTGAGCGTAGTTTTTTGCCATGGTGAAATAAACTTGACAATTTTGCAAAGATAAGATACAATACTGTCTGAATTTGAGAGGTAACACTCCGAGGGTTGTTATGCCCCCGGAGTTTGGTTTTACAGATGGTTTTTAACCGCTATCAATTCGCTCAACGCCAACTGGCGCTCATCATCCCTGCCCACAATGAAGAGGTGGTGATCGCCGATACCATCCGCTCGGCCATGACTGCCGGCCAACTAGCTGCGGACATCTTCGTGGTGTCTGATGGCTCAAAAGACACTACCGTCGCCATCGCCACCGAACTGCTTGGCGCGCAGCAAGTGTTAGACCAGCCGCAAAGCGGCAAAGCCAAGGCCATCCTGCACGCCATCAAGCACTTCGAGATTGAAAAGCGCTACCGCTGGGTGCACGTGGCCGACGCCGACGGCGTGTTCCACCCCAGTTACTTCCGCGAGCTCCACGCCCGCCTCAACCCCCAGTGGGTGGCGGCCACCGGTTACGTCCAAAGCCTCAACGGCGGCTGGATTTCTAAATACCGCGCCTACGAGTACACCTTCGGCCTCGAGATTTTGCGCCGCATCCAGGCCTTCCTAGGTACCATTCCGGTCATTCCCGGGCCAACCTCAATCTTTCGCACCGATATCATCAAGCAGCTCGATTTCACCGTGGATTCGCTCACGGAGGACATGGACCTCACCCTACAGATCCACCGCCAAAAGCTCGGCAAAATCGGCTACATTCCGCAAGCCAAAACCTACACTCAAGACCCCAAAGACCTGGCCGACTACACCAAGCAAATTTCGCGCTGGTACCGTGGCAACTTCCAAGTCATGCAGCGGCACCGTGTGGGCCTGCACGCCCAAAAAATCGACGCCTACCTGGCCTACGTCATGCTTGAGCAATGGATCCTCATCGCCCAGCTCATCGTTGTGCCGTTCTGGGCTTGGTGGGGCCAAAATTACAACTTCCTCGCGGTAGTCTTCCTCAACGATGTCATTATCTCGTTCCTGATTACCGCCTGGGCAGCTTCCAAGGCCCAGCGCCCCGATATGCTGGGCGCCTTCCCGCTGTTTTATGTGTTGCGATTTGTCTGTTTGGCGATTTTCGTCCGGTCGTGGTTCGAAATTGTCGTCCAGCGTAAGTTCCGCACGGCTGAGCCGGGCTGGAGCACCGCTGGCCGGCGATACCGCATTGCGACCAATGCCGTAAATTAACAAGAAAGGACTGCACACAATGTCGAGTTTTGAACCTGGCAAAGGTGGCGGTATCATCCCGCCCGTAGCTGCTGCTGCGACCCTGCCCGTCACCGGTGCCGCTCACAACGCTGTACAGCTCGCCCTGGCCTTGGGCCTGGCGCTGGCTGCTTGGGCTGTGGCTTACGCTGCTGTGGCTAAGTTTGGCCGCCGCTAATCATGAAGCGCGCCCTTAAGTGGCTCGGTAACAGATTTCTCGTCCTGTTTGGCTATCATCTCTATTCCACGCTTCGGCTGATTTGGGGACTGTTCTAGCCATCACGGCACGAGAACAGCCGTGTGAGCCCGCCCGCCTGATCTTGCCCCCGCGCGAGTCAAGATCTCTGCCCAGTTGGGCAACCCAACCAACCCAGTTGGTTGGGCGCCAGGTCCGTCGGAGACTGGCGCCCGGCCATCACATCAACCTATCGCGCACCAATAATTTACGCGTTTTGGACTTTGATGCAGCGCGAGGAATGGCCGAAGCCCGCAAAGGAGTCGTGCTAGACGTACGATGACTGCGGACTGGAGGACATGACAATGTGCTGCACAAAGTCGAAAGGCGTATCACTAACAAGGAACATTCCATGAAACGATTTGCTGCTACACTCGCGAGCGTAGCCCTGGTGGCCCTGCCATTCGTTCAGCCCTTCCTGGGCCGGGCAATGGCCGTTGGCACCAACCTCATCGCTAACCCGTCGGTCGAAATTGCGGCCGGCAGCGGCCCGTCCGGCTGGGACATGGGCGGCTGGGGCACCAACACCGCCAGCCTAACCTACGACACCACCGGCGCCCAAGATGGCAGCCGCAGCCTCGGCGTAAGCATCTCCAGCTACACCAACGGTGATGCCAAATGGTACTTCTCGCCGGTAACCGTCAGCCCCAACACCCAATACACGTTCAGCGACTACTACCAGTCGAACGTTGCCACCGAGATTGACGCCCAAATTACCGACACCGCCGGTAACGTCAGCTACGCCTGGCTGGCCGACGTGCCCGCCAGCACCGCCTGGAAGCCGGTGAGTGCCAACTTTACCACCAGCACCACCGCCAAAAACGTGACCATTTTCCACGTGCTGGCGAAGGTTGGTACCCTCAAAACCGACAACTTCTCGCTGGCCACCACCGCCGGCACCACACCGACGCCCACGGTAACCCCGGCGCCCACAGCTACTCCTACCCCTACGGTTACGCCCACTCCGGTGCCGACCACTACCCCCACTCCGACTCCGGTCGTCACTCCGACCCCCACGCCCGTAGTTACTCCAACCCCCGCCAATGGCAACACTATCCCGAACCCCGGCCTGGAAACCGCCGGCGGCACCAACCCGGCCAACTGGGCGTCTGACGCCTGGGGCACCAACACCTCAAGCTTTAGCTACCTGACCACCGGCCATGCCGGCTCGCGCAGCGTCCAGGTAACCGTTAGCGCTTACACCAACGGTAGCGCCGACTGGTACTACGCCCCGCAAGCCGTGCAAGCCGGCGGCCACTACCGCTTCACCGACTGGTACAGGGCGAGCGTCGACACTGAGGTTGACGCCGGCGTCACCATGAGCGACGGCACCACCCTGTACTACTACTTGGGTAAGGCGCTGGCCGCCACCAACTGGGCCCAGTTTGCCGCCGAGTTTGACATGCCAGCCGGCGCGGTCAGCGCGACCATCTTCCACCTCATCGCCGCCAAGGGCACCCTCACCACCGACGACTACAGCTTCGGCTTGTACCAGCCGGCACCGTTCACTCGCGGCATCATCAGCGTGACCTACGACGATGGCTGGCATAACCAGTACACCAACGCCCTGCCGATCATGAACAAGTACGGCCTGAAAGGTACCTACTACATCATTTCCGGCGAGCTGACCAACCAGCCCGACTACATGACCGTCGCCGAGATCGCAGCGCTGAAGAGCGCCGGTAACGAGATTGCCTCGCACAGCGTCACCCATCCCGACCTCACCACCGTCACGGCTACCAAGCTCACCAATGAGCTAAAAAACAGCCAAGCCACGCTGCAAAGCAAATTTGGCGGCAGCGTCACCGACTTCGCGTACCCCTACGGCGCCTACAACGCCAAGACCATCGCCGCGGCCAGTTTGTACTACCAGACCCAGCGCTCCACCGACTCCGGCTACAACACCAAAGACAACCTGACCCTCACCAACCTGAAGGTTCAGAACATCTTCAACACCACCACACCGGCCCAAGTGCAAGCTTGGATCAACCAAGCCGCCAAAGACCATTCGTGGCTCATCCTGGTTTACCACGAAGTGGGCACCACGCCGATCGACCCAACCGACACGCAGTACACCACCACGCCAGCCGACCTCGACGCCGAAATGGCCATGGTAAAGAACTCTGGCCTTGGAGTCCTCACCATCAACCAAGCCGTGAATGAGGTTCTGCCGCAAATCGGCAAGTAGCCCGCCAACCCGCCCGCGAAACCAGCGCCTGAGCTCATCCCGAGCCGGGCGCTTTTCGTTTGGAGCTTTGCACAAATCCTCGCCAAGATACCAAGCACACAAATTTGACCTCTTATCCCGCTTATGGTAAAAAGAGGGCACAACATGAAAGCCAAAACCAAACGGCGCGTCTTGCACGTGCTCACCAAGAAAAAACTCGTCAAGCGGCGCACTTCAAAATCGGTGCTGCGGACGTTCTTGATTGCGCTTTCGACGTTGTCGGTGGGCTCACTAGCCTACGCCATTACCGTTACAAAGCCGACCGTCGGCATCAGCGTGCACTCCACGGCCGCCGGCGGCGTGCAAATTGAAGCTCCTATTACCCTCAATGCCACACCCGCCCCACAATCGCCCAACAGCCCAGCCGCCAATACTGGCCGCGGCTCCTGGTACGCCTTTGGCCTGCCCGAACCCGACGCCCTCACCTGCGCCTCTCGCACCTACCCACGCGGCACCTATCTGCTCGTCACCAACCAATACAACAATAAATCCGTTGTCTGCCGGGTAAATGACTACGGCCCCGAAGCCTGGACCGGCCGCATCATTGACTTGTCCCGCGGCAGCTTCAGCCAGGTTGATAACCTCAGCCGCGGCACGATTCCCGTCGAAATTCGCATCGCCTCAAGCCCCACCGGCTACGTCTCGCCAACTGACACCGACATCGGCGTGCTGGTGGGCTACACCATGTGCAACGCCAACCACTCCGGCGAGTACTGTGACCTCCACCGTCAAGATTCAAATTAGCGCAACAACGTACCCCAACGTACCCCGCGGCCGCCCAGCTCGGCTCTGAGAGCCCTTACTTAACGTCGAGCAGCTCCACCTCAAACACCAGCGTGGAGTTGGCCGGAATTTTGCCGTTAGCCTGCGCGCCGTAACCCAAGCTCGGCGGAATGACCAGTTTGCGCTTGCCGCCTACCTTCATGCCAGCCACCCCCTGGTCCCAACCCTGAATAACCTCACCAGCCCCCAGCTTAAAGCTAAAGGGCTGGTTGCGATCATACGATGAATCAAACTTGGTGCCGTCCGTCAGTGTGCCCACGTAGTTAACGGTCACCGTTTGGCCAGCCTTGGCCTCGGCGCCCGTGCCCACTACCTCATCAGTCGAGGAGAGAGCCGCCGCTGAGGCATCCGCTACAGCCGGCGAGGCACTCGGTGAGGTTGAGGCCGTTGAATTAGTGCTTTGTCCTTTTAACACAACCATTGCTCCTATTACTAATACGATAACCGCGATTGACGCCACAACCACTAACGCGCGTGTCAGCACTCCATATACCTCAGATTATTGTTCCGATTGTATCAGGCAGGGAGCAGGGGAGGCTAGCCCATCTTGCAGAAAAGCATTAGAATTATAAGCATGAAGGCCGACCAGTTCCGCCGCCAAACCCTCGCGCTATTTTTTATCGTTTCGATTGTGCCGGCCCTGGTGGTCGGCGCCGTTTGGTACTTGTTTACCCAAACTTCCAGGCTCAATTTTCTGTTTCTCGACTTTGACTCCTTCGTCCTACCCGTGATCTTGGTGGGCGTGATTCCGGCTGTTACGCTCAGCTTTGTGTTTGCCGAGTTGCTAGCCCGGCCGGTGCGACGAATCCGCGACGCGGTCCTGGAGCTAGCCAAAGGCAATTTTAGTACGCAGTTCCGCGGCCACGGTGCCGGCGAATTCCACGAAATCGGCGTCGCCCTCGATAGCGTCGCCACAAAGTTGCAGCAGACCATCTCCGAAGCCGCTTCGGAAACCGCCCTCATTGCCGCCGAACGTAACAAACTGCGTAGCGTCCTGGGCGCCATGACCGATGGCGTATTCGCCCTGGACCACACCGGCCGCATCGTGCTATTTAACAAGGCGGCCAGCGAGCTGACCGGCCGCAGCATCACCGAAGTGGCTGGGCAGCTGGCAGAGAAAATGCTGCCGTTTCGGTCCAACGGCGAGCTCGTCATGACCCGCTGGCTAGCTAACCAGCCCGGCACCGAGCACAAGGTTGGCCAATGGAAAGGCCTTGAACTATACCGCGCCGACGGCACCAGCTTATACGTTGACGTGCAAGCGGTCGTGCTCAACGATGACCCCAACGGCATTGCCACCCTCGTCACGTTCCACGACCTCACCAAAACCCACCAGCTCGAAGAAATGAAAGTGGATTTTGTCGCGCTGGCCGCCCACGAGCTACGCACACCCATCACCGAGATCAAGGGTTACTTAGACATCCTCAACCACGAAGCCAAGCAGCTCAACAAAGCCAACCGCGAGTTTTTGGAGCGCACCATTGCCAGCGCTAACCAGCTCTCTGGCCTGATGCACAACCTCTTGAACGTCTCCCGGATTGAGCGTGGCGAGCTGGGCTACCAACCCGAACATCTAGACTACCGCAAGCTCGTCACCGACGTAGTCGGCGACCTTAAACTGCGCGCCAAGCAGCAGCACCGCAAACTCACCCTGGAACTACCGCCGCTCGTAAAATCCATTCCCATCTCGGGCGACCCAACCTCGCTCCGGGAGATCTTGACGAACCTGGTAAATAACGCCATTGAGCACACCGGCCCGAGCATTGGCGAGATCAAAGTGCAGGTAGCCGTCAACAAGCCCAACGTCGAAACCAGCGTCATAGATAACGGCACCGGCATCCCGGCCGAAGCCGTGTCACACCTATTCACCAAGTTTTTCCGCGTGGGCGAGATGAAATCTACCACCCGCGGCACCGGCCTCGGCCTGTATATCTGCCGGGCCATGGTGGAAGCCCACGGCGGCACGATCTGGGCCGAGTCCACCGAAGGCGAAGGGAGCACCTTCACCTTCCGCTTACCAATGCGGACAGTTGCGTCCGTCTCCACTGCCGACGATAATAAAGAGCATAACCAGAAAATTACCAGAGGGGCCCATGGCTGGATCAAAGACAATTCTATTCATTGAAGACGATAAGCCGATCGCCGAGATGTACGCCCGCATACTAGAACGCAACGGCTACCAGGTCGACTTTGCCTACAATGGCGCCGACGGCCTCAAAATGGCCGAGGACAAGCAGTACGACCTGATTTTGCTCGACATTATGATGCCCGAAAAAACCGGCATTGAGGTGCTCCACGAGCTGCGCGGCGAAGACGGTTCGGGCTATCCCAACACCAAGATCGTCATCTTAACGAACCTGGCTCAAGACAAAACCAGCCAGGAGGCTCTCAAGGCCCAGGCCGACGGCTACATTATCAAAGCCGATATTGTCCCTAGTCAACTTGCCGAAGTTATCGGCAAATTAATCTAAAAATTTTAGAATTTTGCCGTAAGCAAAAGCGCTTTGATAGGTACACAATTAATCTTGTTCCGCGGCCAAAACCGGTCGGCCGCTTGCAAACACAAATTGAGCGCTCCGACTGCATCGATCTATCTCAGACGGAGATGGATCGATTGCGTTCAGCTGGCGTCAATGCGCCGACTGCCGGCGCTCCCGCACCGAAGCTATCACGCTGGCAATAATTATCGCCGCGCCAGCCAAGCCGGTAACCGCCTCGGGCAGGTCAGCATACAAATCCACGAGTAGCAGCACGGCCAACGAGCCCACCGCGTAATACGCGCCGTGTTCCAGGTACTTAAAGCCAGCCAGCGTGTCGTGACGCACCAGCCAAACCGTTAGCTCCCGAATGAACATGGCGCCCACCCCCAAGCCGAGCGCAATCACGAGCACGTTGCCGGTAAGCGCAAATGCCCCCACCACGCCGTCAAACGAAAACGACGCATCGAGAACTTCCAGATAGATGAAGGTGGCAAACGCCGCCAGGCCGGTTAGCTTCAGCTGGCCGGCCGCCCGGGCCGCCCGCAGGCGCTTCTCGCCATAATTTTCAAACAGCCGGCTGACGCCGCGCACCAGCAGGTAGGTGATCAGCCCAATGATGCCGGCGCCCAGCACCACCGGCGTCCCGTGGGGACCCAGGCCGTACGCTACACCCACGAGCACGAGCAACGCCACCAGGGTAGACAAGGTTTTTAGCCGGCCCGCCCGCACCAGCGGCCGCTCAATCACCGCCAGCCAGTGCACGGTGCGCGTGGAATCAAGCAAGAAATCCAGAAATATCATCAGCAGAAACATGCCGCCAAAAGCGGCAATAGCCGGATGGGCCGCCACGAGATGCGCAGCGTAGGCCTCGGGATGGTGCAGCGCCAAGTCTACCACCTCACCAGCCGGCAGGCCCGACGTCACCGCCACAATCAGGACCGGAAACACCAGCCGCATACCCACCACGGCAATCAACAGACCCACCGTGAGGAACATTTCTTGCCAAAAGTCGTTCATCCGCCGCAAAACCGTCGCATTGATGACGGCGTTTTCAAAGGATAAGGAAACTTCTAGCACGGCCAGAACGGCGACCGCCAGCGCTTGGTTTGGGCCACCCACCCACCAACCCAGCGCCAACGCCAGCACTACGGCGCCAATCGAGAACTTAAAAATATTAAGCTGTGACTGCGGTAGAGACGCCATGCATCTATTGTACTGTATCAGCCAATTTAAAAATCGTGGCTTAGTTAAGGTACAAAACGTTTATGTATAGTCAAATCTGATAATTACGTTTAAAATTTTTCTATCACCGGTTCCGCTTGTTTCACCAGAAAGCGGAACGTTGAGGGGGTTAGATAAACATATGCTTGGTCTGGGCATTGCCGCATCGCGCAAATGCTTATGAGAGGTGCAGCATTGATGCCAAGAGATATATAAACTTGCAAAAGTATGCAAGCTATGTTATTGTCTTACTTGCTTCGAGGTTAGCGAGTAACGAGTACTCAAACGGAACAGATTATGCCACGAATAACTGACAGTCCGCACCCAGTGCTGTGGGGCCGCCGTATCCGGCTTAGCCTATACAGTTTAGGCGTCATCCTCGTAGTCGTAACGGTACTGTTCTTACCAGGAACTAGCCAAGTTCTGGCCCAAGCCACCCAGCTCCATCCCGAGGTTTATTCAGAACTCGCGTTTGTACCTTCGAAGAATTTGACCCTGCCGGTTCCCGTCAAAGCGGCCACTCCAGTGGCCTACGAGATCAGCAACCACACCACAGCCACCGCCGACTACAACGTGACGGTGCGCGTGACTGAAAACGACACCGTCCTGAGTACCACCACTACACGGATACATGTCAAAGCCGGTAGCCGCCTGCGGCAATCCGCCACCATTATTCCCCAAGTCCATAAATCGGCGCTGAACCTAACCGTTTCAATTGCCGAAAAGCCCGTCCATATCAGCTTAACTACTACATCACTATGACGAAAGTTACCCGAAAAGTTACCGTCCTCATTCCGTGCTACAACGAAGAAGCCGGAATTGGCGACGTCATTAAGAGCTTTCCGAAGCAGGCCTTGCGCCGCTACGGCATCGAATTGGACGTGCTCGTCATCGACAACAACTCCCAAGACAACACCGCCACCGTTGCCGAGGCCGCTGGCGCCCGCGTCATCTTTGAGGGCAAAAAAGGCAAAGGCAATGCCATCCGCACCGGCTTTTATAGCATTAGCGATGATACCGACTATGTGGTAATGCTCGACGGCGACAACACCTACCACGGCGCCGAACTCTGGCGCATGATTGAACCCATCGACTCGAACTTCTGCAAAGTCGTCATTGGCTCGCGCCTCGGCGGCCGCATTAGCGAAGGCTCCATGACGGCCTTCAACCGGTTCGGCAACTGGGTCTTTTCGCACCTGGTCCGCTATGCCTACCAGGTGAACGTCACCGATGTTTTAACCGGTTACTTCGCCTGGCACCGCGACGCCATTGTTGAACTGCGTCCGCATCTTGAGTCAGCCGGCTTTGCCATCGAAATGGAAATGATTACCCGGATGGCCCGGCTCGGCCACGAAATCTACTCCGTGCCGATCAGCTACACCGCGCGGGCCGGCGAGTCACACCTTGACCCGATCGGCGATGGTAGCCGCATCTTAAAGATGTTCCTCAGTAACTTGTTCTGGAAACCCGGTACCGATAGCCCCGAAGCCGCCGAAGCCAACTCAGTTGCGAGCTTATGGCGCAATCCTCGTCAATTCCTCATGCAAGCCTTCGGGCAACGGAGCGATTCGTAATGCCGCGCGGCCGCCACAACGGCCGTTTGGCCATCCTCTCCGACGCCATCTTTCCCTACCACAAAGGCGGGAAAGAGGAGCGTTTGCGTGCCCTAACCAACCTGCTAGTCCAGACCGATGCACCGGACATCCATATTTACACGATGCAGTGGTGGGACGGCCCGAGTGTTATTCAACGTGATGGCCTCACCTTGCACGCCATTATGCCCAAAACCGCACTGTACACCCGCACAGGTCGGCGTTCCATGTGGGAAGCCATCCGGTTTAGCCTCGCTACGCTGAAGCTCCTGCGCGAAGACTTTGACCTGCTCGAGGTTGACCATATGCCGATTATCCCCTTATTTACGGCAAAGATTGTGAGCCTCATTAAGCGCACGCCACTGATTGGCACCTGGCATGAAGTTTGGGGCTGGCAAACTTGGCGCGAATACTTGGGCCCGCTTGGCGTTATCGCCACGGCCCTCGAGTGGCTCAGTGCGCGGCTACCCAATCATATTATCGCCGTATCGGACCATACCGCCACCGGCCTCCGCAGCCAACTCGGCTACCGAGGCCCCTTAACCGTGGTCAAAAACGGCATCGACCTGGCCGCTTTCGACGCCGTCCCGGCCGCACCCCATGCCAAATCGGACCTCATTTTCGTCGGCCGGCTCATAAAGCATAAGAATCTTGATATGCTAGTATCAGCGGTCGGCCTATTAGTGCCGCATCATCCCCGTATCACGCTCACGATTATCGGCGATGGCCCCGAACGTGCCAATCTGGAGGAACAGGTCGCCTTGCTTGGTCTGAGTAAACACATTACATTCACCGGCCGCGTCGAATCAGACGAGGCAAAAACCGCCATAATGAAAGCCAGCCAAATTTTTGTAACACCATCATCCCGCGAAGGGTTCGGTATTAGCATTCTGGAAGCCAACGCCTGCGGCCTGCCGGTAATAACGGCTAATGTTGCCGGTAACGCCGGGCGGCACTTAATTACCGCCGACAATGGCCAACTCGCCAACCTTTCGCCAGAGGACTTAGCGGCCGCAATCACTGCCCAACTCGCACGACCAGCCGCCAAGCGGCGCGCCGCAGCCCATGCCGCCGCGACCCGCTACGACTGGCGGCACGCCCTTCCGGAATTACTCAAGGTGTATCAGCCGTGAAAGTCCTGATCGCCACGCCTTACTACTACCCGCAAACCGGCGGCTTAGAAAACTATGCCCGCCATCTGGCCGATGGGCTCAAGCAAGTCGGGCACGAGGTAGTTGTGGTGTGTGGTGACAAAACCGTTACGCGCCCCAGCGCCGCCCAATTAGACGGCTACACCGTTCACCGTTTGCCCATCTGGAAAGTCGTTTCAAATACGCCCATACATGGAGCCTGGCCCGGCTGGGTTAAGCGCATCATCCGCGCTGAACAACCCGACGTCATTAACGTCCATGCGCCCGTGGTATATATGGTTGATGTAATCGTTCGCTCGGCCGGCCACATCCCAACCGTCATTACCTGGCATGCCGCTACACTGTCTAAACCTGCCTCCCCAGTCATTACGGCCATCACCTCGACTTATGGCTTTGTGCAGGCCCAAACGTTTAAAAAAGCTCGCCGGATTATTGCCGTTTCGCCCTATGTTAAGGCCTGTTTACCCGCTAAGTTGCAAGCCAAGACCACCGTGGTACCCAACGCCGTACCAGCGGTTGCCCCCGGCCGGACCAAGCCCGGAACCGGCTATGTCTTTATTGCTAATCTCGAACCCACTCATGCCTGGAAAGGCCTCGGCGAAATTATTGAAGCCTGGCATGTGCTCAAGCAAACTGGCCGCCCAGTACCGCCCCTGCGCGTCATTGGTGATGGCGCCAGCCGCCAACAATATGAAGCGCTCGTCGCAGCCTATCATCTCGAAAACAGCGTTACCTTTTACGGCCTGCTGCGGGGCACCGACCGCGACGCCGTCGCCAGCCAAGCCGCCGGTTTATTGTTGTATCCCACCACACCCAACGATGCCTTCCCGACGGTCCTGCTTGAAGCCTGGAGCTTAGGCTTAGGTGTCATTGGCTCAGCCATCGGACCGATACCGAGCTTAGTTGAGTCCGGAGTGACTGGCCTGGTCGTGCCGGCCGCCGACCCCGCCGAGCTAGCCAACACTATCGCCGGCACCACACCTGCACAGCTGCAAACCATGGGCGAAGCCGGCCGCCAACTCACCGCCCGCGAATATACCTGGGACACCCAAGTTAAACGAACGCTGGCGGTCTTTACGGAGCTCCTTAAGTGAAAATTTTACTGCTCGCTTCCGGCACACCCCACAGCAGCTTAACGCACCGTTTGGTAGCCTTTGGCGCCGAACTCGTTCGCCACGGCCATAACGTAACCATGGCCGCACCACAGCGGGACCGGCATTCTCAGTGGCACACCGATAAGCCCACAACACTCGAAGGCATGACCGTGATCTACCCGCCCCAGGCGCCCAGCCGGTCCTATCCCGTAACCTTCCTACCGTACATTGTCGGATTAGCCTGGCACCTTATCTGGCAGAGGTACGACTTGGTTTATATCTATAAACCGACGCCGCTCACCGTCATGGGGCTGATCACCAAACTGCTCCGGCGCACCACAATTGTGGCCGACTACGACGA
>DATDME010000013.1:0-11880 GCA_036518915.1 Candidatus Saccharimonadia bacterium
CTCCAGCTGGTTGCCGACGGCAGCGCCCACATCGTGGTGCCCAATCGTGGCGTGGCGGGCATGGCCAGCCTGCCCAAGATCCAGCGCCTGCTGGAAGAGGCCGGCAACGAGTACTGGGACCGGTTCTTCGGATTCCAGGCGGACAAGCCGCTGTTCGACCTGTCGGATGGCGCGCTCGACCTCTGGGTGGGTGTCCGGATCATCAGTCCGATCGCCCTCAAGTACTTCCTGGAGTACGACGGTCGGCACGGCGACAAGTGGATGTCCATCTTCGCGCCGCTCGCCCTGGCCGCCGCCGCCGGCATGATCGTCACCGGCCGCCACGTCGACAGCCTGTACAAGTACGAGCAGTCCAAGTGGGAGGCGAAGAACAACAAGAAGGCCTCCAAGAGCCTCGGTCAGGCCGTCGAGCTCTGGGCGGGTGCCGAGACCCTCTCAGCGGAGATCGAGGCCGACGCAGCCTGACCCCAGGCACCTGAGCCGCCCACGGACGGACGGCCCAGCACCACCATCATGACCCCCGAGCCGTGCGGCCCCCAGCCCCCGGTTCGGGGGTCGCACGCTGTTTAGGCCGTGTATGAACCGACCACAAACAGGTACCCGCCGGACAATTACTTCCGCCCGCGCACCAGCCGGCCCGCCCGCTTTATCAGCGGCCACAGCCCTTCCCAGGCCGCGTACAACGCCGGCGCCAGCGGTCGGTCCCAGGCGCCTACAAAATCCACCGCCTCTGGCGAAAAATGCGCCTTAAACCCGCTCACGCCCTCGCTGACGCGTCCGTTCAAGTCATAAGCCATATAGCCAGCCGACTTCATCAAGGTAATCGCCTGCCACTTTAACAGATAATTCACGTTCAGATTGCGGCCCACCTCATTGGCGCCGGCGTACAATTCAATGGCCATCGCACCCCCACCCAGCAGCCACAAAAACGCCACCATCTTACCCTCATATTCCGCCGCCATCAGATAGCTATGCTCGCCCATCACCCGCACCAACCGTTGATAATAATGCTCACTGTGCAGGCCAAAGCCCGCCCGGGCTGCCGTCTCACGGTAAATTGGCATCATGTCACCCAACTCACCCAACGGCAGCCGACGCACGCTCACGCCATCTTTCTCGGCCCGCCGCATCAAGTACCGCTTCTTGCGGTCAATCGCTTGCAAAAGCTCGTCCTCAGACTTGCGCAAATCCAGCACGTAGGTTTGAGCCATTTGAATCTGATGCTTAGCCCGCCGCCACCGTGGCCAGCCCAACGCCGGCAGCCGCCAGCCCGGCTCAATCCGAACATAAATTACCCGGTGCTCTTTCGCCCACGCCGCCACCAGCTCCATAAATTCCTGAGCTACCGCTGCTTCAGGTTCAGCCACCGGTCCCCGTGGCACATACGCCACCAGCCACTGAGTCCGCGGAATCGGCCACAACAGCACCTGCGCCACCGCCTGCCACTGGCCGTTTCGTACGCCCGCCAGCCGCACCGGCCGCCAATGATTCTCGCGCTTCGTCTCACCCCAACCCCATAACTGCAACGGATGCCCCCACGGGCTTTCGCTCACATAAGCATCCCAGGCCGCTTGATCGGTGATTTCCACGAGTTCCATAACCGCATTGTAGCATCCACCCACGCTTGCAAAATGCTTATGGTCAGCCAAGCCATTATCCGCAAAACTCTTGTGATTCCGTCATATCAGGCGTATAAGAATCGTATCGAGCCATACGTGAGGTACATGCTCCGTCCCCGTCACAGGGATTTGATATACGAGAAGGAGCGTTCGTGACGTACAAACAGACCCTGCGCCGCCGCGACTATCCCGGCCCAGGCGTGCTCATTAACGCCACGCGTCATCCACCGGCGCAACACTAGCCGCCACAGCCATCCTGGAGGCATCGTGCCCTTCGACCACCGCCATCCCGCTGGGGCCCTCCGCACCACTGCTCTCTGGTGGTCAACCGGACGTCCGACAGACCACTACCAGCTCGAGATGACTCATGAGCTACTGCTCGCCATCGCCGCCCACACTGACCCAACGGGTCACTTCAACACCGGCCTGGCCGAACTAACCGCCCTGGTCTGCTGCGAGAAACCGCACCCGGCAGTCGAGAACCTCATGGATGAGATTCCCGGCCTCAGAGAGGCCGTCGCCGAGGCCAAACTGGCAGGCGACACCTACCCCGACTGGCGCCCCAGCCGCGGTGTCGGCCACATGGCCGAGTCAGTTCGACATTGGCCAAGTGAAGCCGTGTCCTGACTCACGCATCGTATCTGCGCACTCCGCTTCTTCTCAACCGTCCCTGGACCATCCGCCCACTCTCCGGTCACTCGTGGCCAGAGGCGGGCGCGCCTCGTGATGAGGCATTGTTTTCGCAAAACTTGCCCCTATTTGCCTTAATTTATTGACAAAACATAATCATGATAGTAATATCGTCGAGGTTTGCGCAGCTGGCCTCAAAAAACCACCCGCCCAAAACCACCTTCACATCCCCGCCCACCTCAGGGCCGTCAGTAAGGAGAGATCGTGTCTCAGTATGACATCGAGATCGGGGTTTTACTCTGGCAGCTCGTCTCCGGTGCTAATACCACTCCACGCTCGGCCATACTACGCTACCGCGCCGACGACCCCTTTGCCGTCAGCCTGCTCCTCACATCCGGCGATGGCCCAGTTGAGTGGGTCTTCGCCCGCTCACTGCTTGACCGAGGTCTGAAAGGAAGCGCCGGCGAGGGCAACGTCCGTACCTGTATCTCATGGTACGACGGCCCACCGGTGCTCATCATCAAGCTCAACCCGACCAACACCACGCTAATTGGTGGCGCCCACGACCTGCACATGTTCCTCATACGCACCTATGCGGTCGTTGACCGGAGTCTGGAGGAAAACCCCAACGTCCTGCTCATGAAAGACGCCATCAATACCTGCATCGCCAAAATCTTGGGGTAAGGCGCCGCCCAGCAGGTATCCGGGGATATGAAGTCTGTCCAGACCCCTAAAGCTGGCACCCCCCGCGTTGCTGTAACGGAGCGCGGGGGCGCTTCGTTTTTGAGCCCAAATCCGTTATACTTGCGGGCGTTATGATGATCCTCGGACTTGAAACCTCCTGCGATGAAACCGCCGCTGCCGTCGTCGAAGACGGCCGCCACGCTCACTCCAGTGTGGTGGCGTCTCAAATTGATGTCCATAAAGCCTATGGCGGCGTCGTACCCGAGGTGGCCGCCCGCAGCCACATTGAGGTTGTGCTGCCGGTTATTCACGAGGCACTCGATAAAGCCGGCGTCACCTGGGATCAAATCGACGGCATCGCCGTCACCCACGGTCCCGGCCTACTCGGCAGCCTGCTCATGGGTACGCTCACGGCCCGCACCCTCGCCCTCGCCCACCACAAGCCGCTTTACGCCGTAAACCATGTGGTGGCCCATACCTTTGCCAACGCCCTCGTGCCCGAAACCGCCGGCTTTGAGCCCGACATTTTCCCGTTGCTGTCCCTGAGCGCCTCTGGTAAGCACTCCGAGCTCCTCCTCTTCGATTCACCGCTCGAATACCGCCTGCTCGGCTCCACCCGGGACGACGCCGCCGGCGAGGCCTTCGATAAAGTCGCGCGCATGCTTGGTCTCCCCTACCCCGGCGGCCCACAGATTGGCAAACTGGCGCTCCAGGGTAACGAACAGGCCTTCCAGCTGCCTACCGCCCGCCTTGATAATTCCTATGATTTTTCGTTCTCCGGTCTCAAAACTGCTGTGCTGCGCGGTCTACAAACCGCCATCGGCGGCGATTTCCGCACTCCCTCGGCTGAACTTCCCGACCGCCTCACCGACCAGCAAAAAGCCGACATGGCCGCCAGCTTCCAGCGCACCGTCTGCGAAACCCTGGCCGGCCACCTCCGCCGCGCCGCCGCGCAGTTCCAGCCCAAAACTGTCGTAATCGCCGGCGGTGTAGCCGCCAACGGCCGTCTGCGCAAAGAAGTCTCTCGGCAGCTACCCTACAACATAAATTACGCACCCATGCCGTACTGCACCGATAACGGCGCCATGATTGGCGCTATGGGGTACCATCTGGCTCAGGCCGGCCTCACCACCAGCCCCTACGAACTTACCACAGACCCCAGTCTCGGATTCTAGTGGTACCTTATTGAGAAATATTTTAATTACGGTATCACGCTGCGCAATTATTCTTGCGCCGTCACGCCATTCGCCTCAGCTAATAGCCGCGCGAAGCCCTTACCGCTAGCTGGTCGACCAGCCGCCCGCGGGATCACCCATAAATGCAGGCGCTTCACGCTCTGCCCCGCCAACTTGCCCACATTAAAACTCAAATTGTAATGCACGCCCAGTCCTGGTACCTGCGGCAGCAACTCTCGCACGCTCTGCCACCACTCTCCTGGTAAATCCACGGGATCTTCAGCGTGATCCTTCGGTATGATCAAATAATTACCCGGACTAGATTTCGCCGGAATTAAGTATGCGTGGCTTGCTTGAGCCAAAATATCACCTTTAAGCCGACCGTTATCTTAACAAAATCGGCAGTCAGTCATGAAATTTTTACCGCCCCTTCCCGCAACACCTCAATGGCGCCGTTATTCACCCGGATAATGGTCGACGGCAGCCGACCCCCGAGCGTCCCGCCGTCCACATAGAAATCTACCAACTCGTCAAAATATGCCTTGGCTTCCTCAACATTCGCCGCCACCGGCTCGCCCGGCTGGTTCGCACTGGATGTCACGAGCGGCCCGGCCTGCTCTAACAGTGCCCGCACCCGCGGCTCACCCGGCACCCGGATCGCCAATGACACCAAGCCTTGATGCAAATAATCCAATCTGTCACCGGTGGGCACCACCACGCTCAGCGCCCCCGGCCACAGATGCGCAACCCGCCGCAGCTTGTCTTCCGGCACACCCAGCTCAACTAACTGCTCCACATTAGCCGCAATCACTGTTCCCGGCTTACGCTCGCGGTGCTTCAAGGCGTACAGCTTCGCCACCGCCTGCGGATCAGCTGCCCGCGCCACCAGGCCATAAATTGTATCCGTCGGGATCACCCCAACCTGGCCGACCTTCAAGGCCTCAGCCGCTTGTTCCAGGGTCAAATGCCTAATCATGCCCGGCATCATAGCATTGGAACATCGCCTAACGCCAGCCTCGAGCGGCCCAAGATATTATATTCAGGTACCCCCCATCCGCTACAAACAACCAAGGAGTGCGCATGCCGGTCATCATTCGAGTCCTGCAGCTCCCCGCAGAACTTGAACCCACTCTGCCCGACAAGCCGCAACCCTCACCCCTCTTAACGCTCGCGAATGTGCTGTCAGAAGCGCTCACGACCTGGGGTGTGCGCCACGGAGATCCCACGGTGGACGAGGACGCGCTCACCATCATCATCCCCATCTTCTCTCGCACCCCCTTGAAGACCCATGATTTGCTCAGCGAGTTCTTCCGAATCTCGCCCGTCTATACCGCCACCGTCACCTACGCCCATCCTCTCAGCCGCCGTGTCGTGCCAACCAGAGGTCGAAGCCGCTAGCTTCGACCACCATCCAACGCCTCCTGATCTTCAGGAGGCGTAAGCATTTAAGCTTCGGCAAGCCTTATCTGTTGGCAATTAACGTATCGCGCCTATACACTTGGCAGATCCATGTTAAAAAATAATGAATGTAGCGGTAGATAATTATGCATCAAGCCCGACTAGCAACTCCAGAATCTCCTGAGGTTGCTCGTCCAATACAAGATGCCCAGCATTCGCGATGTATAAGTATCTTGCAAAACGGGAGTAGCCTAACTACGCCTGTCTTCCTGCCGGGGCTTACTAGCATGCCGGTTGATCGCTAGTCCATCCAAGCTATTCGGCTTGAGCGCCATAATTACTATAAAAGCCGCTATGACCAAGTCGACCGGATAATAGGTTCTGACGACTGCCGTATCAAGTTCCGAGGGTGTGGTCATAATCTGCCAGATCGGGGCTAAAAAGAATGCCGTCGGCCCGTCGTAGGAGAAGCCGGTGGCTGGGCACGCTTCATCGTACCCATGCTGGCCGCAGCCGGCCACCAAACCGTTGGGCGGGAAGACGAACGAAGCCTGGTTGAGCAGAATTAGGGAGAGACCGTACACCAGGTATGCGGCGGCGAGACTGCCCAGCAGCCAGCGGGTGGTGAGCGGACGAGTCAGGCGACGGGCGCCATTGTATCGCAGCAACATCGTGAGGATTATCACTGCCGCCAGGACGTCAAGTGGGACGTAGACGTGAGGGAGCTCACTTGGGGCTACGCCGATGTACGGCTCAAACCGCCAGTGAACCACATCCCAACTAATCTCGGCTGGCGGTACGTACTGTTCGGCGTAGCCCTCGCAAACGATGGTCTGATGAAGGGATGGTGCTTTGGAGGTGTCTGGGGCACCACCGTCCAGGTTGTGGCAGGAGGGCTTGGGTGCCGGCGAACGGGTCGGCTGGTACACAAGGCCAAGGTTCACGATGACCGCGCAAGCCACAATCGCCAGGTAGGTGGTAACAAATGTAACCACCGCCAGCTTGAGGTGTGATAGCTCTTTAATGCTCATGTGAGGGTCGGCTAATGTGAGCCTTCAGCCAGCTGGCGATGGTCTCAATATCGAGGTGGTCAACCACAACGCTTAGGGCAAAGTTCTCAAGCTCCCCAGGCGTAGCGGTGAGAGGGCTGCCGTTGCGGGCCAGAAAGATACCACACACCGTCACGGCGGTGCGTTTGTTACCATCCACAAAGGGGTGGTCGCCCATGATGTTGCGCAGGTACACCGCCGCCTTCTCGTGCAGCGTAGGGTACTGTTCGCTGCCGAACACATGCTGTTTTGGGGCCTCGACATTCGACTTTAGGCGGTCTTCATCGCGCACACCGTGACTGCCGCCAAAATCCTCAATAAGCTGGAAATGGAGGCGCAAAACCTCCTCAAGGGTAAGACACGAGAATGCCATCTTACTTATCGGCGAGGTTTTTTAGGGTTTGGCCGTAAGCACCAACAAACAGCTCATAGTCGTGCATTAGCCTCTCATGCTTAACACCCGGCTCAGCTAGCTCAACCCGTAGTTTCACTAAGTCGCCCCGCTTCGCACCGAGATGTGCGAGGTCTTTCTTAGAAAGCGTAACGCCTTCGCTCGTGCCGATTTGGATGACTTTTTGGGTAGTCTCAATCATATCGGCATTATAATCTGATTATAATGGTAAGTCAATAACGAACAGGGGGTTAAAGTTGCCTATACCCTAAACCAACGTCGACGACTGCCGTGAATGATGTCCGTTTAAGGTTGTCATTTCAATAGAGTAACACTTGCTTACTAAGGTCATTGGGCCCAAACAGTCACAGGCCCATTCCGCTTAACCTGGCGCCAATCTCCTTCCCACGCTAAAATACCTTCAAGATATCGCTCCTCGGCGGTCTCGCCCACCCGACCCGGCCGCCTTTACAAGTGAATCTCTCACCACATAGCGCTAACGTTTGAGAGGAACCCCCGAAATGAGCCATCAGCTCGATAAGGCTTACGACCCCAAAAAATACGAATCCAAGCTCTACCAGAAATGGGAAGACTCCGGCGCCTTCAAGCCTGAAGGCAACGCACATTTACGGGGACTTGTCGGAGATGAGATGCAAGGAGATGCCGAGCAGCGGAATAAGGCGTACACAGACGTACTCCGCATGAGCAGCACAGGCAACGACGAAGCAGCTCGCTCCGAGAAGGACCCGTTCACCATCATCATGCCCCCGCCAAACGCCAACGGCCATATCCACATGGGCACCGCCATGTTCGTCATTGAAGACCTCATGATCCGCTACCGGCGCATGCAAGGCCACAAAACCCTTTGGCTCCCCGGCATGGACCACGCCGGCATCGAGACCCAGGTCGTCTACGAACGCGAACTCGAAAAACAGGGCAAGTCCCGCTTCGATCTCGGCCGCGACGAGTTCTATCGCCAGGTTGATGCCTTCACCAAGTCCAACATGGGTATTATGACGAGCGAACTCAAGTCCATGGGCTTCAGTACCGACTGGTCGCGCCTCACCTACACCCTCGACCCCAAAGTCGTCTCCACCGTCTACGACACCTTCAAAGAGCTCCATGACGCTGGCTACATCTACCGCGGTAACCGCATCGTCAACTGGTGCCCCTTCTGCCGCAGCGCCTTCGCCGACATCGAAGTAAAGTACCGTGAGCAAGTCGACCCGCTGTACTACATCAAGTACGGCCCCTTCGTGCTCGCCACCGTCCGCCCCGAAACCAAGTTTGGCGACACCGCCATTGCCGTAAACCCCAAAGACGAGCGCTACGCCCGTCTCATCGGCACCACCATCGAGGCCGAAGACCTCAATGGCCCCATCACCCTCCAGGTTATTGGTGATGACCACATCGACCCCGCCTTTGGCACCGGCGCCATGAAAGTTACCCCCGCCCACGACCCCAACGACTGGGAAATCGGCCTGCGCCATAACCTGCGCGTCATCCAAACCATCGGCACCGACGGCCTACTCACGCCAGTCGCCGGCAAATACGCCGGCATGCCCGTCGCCGAAGCTCGCACCCAGGTCGCCCACGACCTCGAAGAGCGCGGCCTCATGGACCACATCGAGTACGACTACACGCACTCCGTCGGCTACCACGATCGCTGCGGCACCCTCATCGAGCCGCTCACCGTCGAGCAATGGTGGCTGCGCGTCGACGAGCTCAAGAAACCCGCCATCAAAGCCTTTGAAACCGGCGAAATCCAGATTGTACCCGCCCGCTTCAAGAAAGTCTGCATGGACTGGCTCGAAAACCTGCGCGACTGGAACATCTCCCGCCAAAACTGGTGGGGAATCCGGATTCCGGTGTACTACAACGCCACCGCCGACAAATCGCTCCCCGAGTACATCATCGGCACTGAAGACGACGCCAAAGCCACCTACGGCATTGGCGGCTACGAAGCCGAAACCGACAACTTCGACACCTGGTTTAGCTCCGGCCAGTGGCCCTATGCCACGCTCATGGCCACCGGCGACTTCGACGCCCAAAGCGGCCGGCCCGGCTTCTACCCCACCAGCGTCATGGAAACCGGCCGCGACATCCTCTTCCAGTGGGTAACCCGCATGGTCATGCTCGGCATCTTCAAGACCGGCCAGGTGCCGTTCAAAACCGTCTACCTGCACGGCCTCATTACCGACGAACACGGTAAAAAGATGAGCAAGTCCAAAGGTAACGTACTCAACCCGCTCGAAATGACCGCCAAATACGGCACCGACGCCGTCCGTTTGGCCCTCACCATCGGCATCACTGCCGGCAACGACGGCCCCCTGTCCGAGCGCAAGATTGAAGGCTACCGCAACTTCTGCAACAAGCTCTGGAATGTGGCGCGGTTCATCCTCGGCCAGCTGCCTGATGGTTACTCCCCCGCTACCCCCGAGCTCCACTCCCCCGCCGACCACTGGATAGCCAGCCGCACCGCCATCGCTATCACCAGCGTCACCCAGGCCATTGAGGACTACCGCTTCTCCGAAGCTGGCCAGATTGTTTACTCCCTATTGTGGGACGACTTCGCCGATTGGTACATCGAGGCCTCCAAGGTCTCGCCCAACCACGACCTGCTCGTCCATACCCTGGAAACCATCCTTGCCCTCGCCCACCCCATCGCCCCCTTCGTCACCGAAGCCATCTGGAGTGAGATGCCCTGGCGCGCCGACCAGCAGCTCATTACGAGCGCTTGGCCCATTGTAGATACTAGAAGAACGTCAAACGAACAAGCTCAGCGATTTGCCGCCCTCCAAGATGTAGTGATGAAAGCCCGCACCGTCATCGCTGAAGAGCAACTGAGCAAGCCCACGCTCATCACCACCGACAAATCTCTCGCCGAATCCGCTGATCTCCTCCAGCGCCTCGGCCGCCTAGGGAAGGTCGAATACCAGGAGCAGGGGAGTGGCCTCTACCTCGGCGCCGCCGTCCCCGCCTGGATCGCCGCCGACGCCGAGCTCATTGCCACCCGCAAACATCGCCTGCAAGGCCAGCTCAAAGCAAAACAAACCTACGCCAAGAGCCTCGAAGGCAAGCTAAACAACCAAGGCTTTGTGGCCAACGCCCCCGCAGCCGTCGTCGCCGACACCCGCGACCGCCTGGCCGAAGCTCGGCAACAAGCCACCCGCCTCAGCGAACAACTCAAAGCTCTCGGCGAATAGGGGAGAGCTGACGCAATAACCGCCCGCAGCCATCCGGCCCGGGCGGTTATTGTTACAAGCAATCTCACTTATACAGCTGGCTATGCATCCCCACCGCCACAAACAGCACCTCGTCATCCTCCAACACGATGTAATGCGCCCGCCAGTCCCCGCCAAAAACAATCGACCGGTGCCCACGCCACTCACCGGTCAGTGGATGATTGTACAGCTCAGGGTCATACGGATTCACAACAAACATTTTCATGGCAGATTTAAGCCGTTCACGCTGTGCTGCCGGCAAGTTAGCCACCTGTTTCTGAAAGTTCTTGTGATACCGTATTCGCATGATGTGTAAATCATACACACAATGTAAGTATCAGTAAACTACTGAATACTCTAGGCTTCGGACTCGAGATCGACAAACATATCATCAACCGAAGTATACGACTTAGAGACATTGCGGCCGACTGCCGCATCAGCCTCAACAGCCCGCAACGTAGCCGCAAACTTAGGGTTGGGTTCCACCGCCGAACTAAATGTCACCGTTCGCGTACGCAACATCTGCCGGATGCTGCCATTAATCAGTGAGCTCACCGGCACACCAACTTCACTGGCGAACTCCTTCAGCTCACGCTTCACGTGGCTATCAATCTTGACGTTAAGTGTTTCCATAATGACCCTTTTTATGCAAAGCCGGTTTGCGCACATCTCTAACTTACTTTGCATTATACACCGATTTTACACACAATATACACCCCATTGCAACCCAAGACACCCCAAAACATCCCGCCTTGTGCACGGTTACCCCTCCTTGGAAAACCGTCCGCAAGGCGGGGTAACTGTTTGTAACCACTCTTTAACTCGCTTCTACACGCGAAAATCCCGCCGACCGTCCTGGTCAGGCGAGAGATTCGCTCCAGGTAGTCAGCGGGAAGATTGTGTAGCACCATCCGTGGACAATGGAGCTCCATCACTCAGTCGATTTGATAGGGCGACACGCACCAGACGCCGCCTTCGGGGTTACTCTTATCAAAATACACTCGAGTACCCTTTACGAGCTCGCGGTGATCGGCGGGGTCGCGTAAGACCAGGACAAAAAAGGATAAATTGATTGTCCCGAAATCTTTCCGGTTCGACGCCAACAAGGTATACAACGTCCTGCCAGATCGAACCTTGTAGGACGTTACGCGACGCTTCCCATCCCTTTCCCAGCCGATGATTATGCCGTCGCCACGGTGGCTAACGTTAATCTCGAGGCCCTTCTGACCAACAGGTTGGTCAACCGCCTGTCGACCCCCGTCGCCGCGATCACCAGCGAGAATCTCGAGGCCTTTCTGACCAACAGGTTGGTCAACCGCCTGTTGACCCCCGTCGCCGCGATCGCTGACGATCTCGGGACCCTGACCAGTAGCTTGACCAGCAGTCTGATCAGCAGCCTGTTGATCCCCGTCGCCAGCCTGACCCCTAACGCCAGTCTGACCGCCGCCAGTTCTCTTGGTGCGTCTTAGCCATCCCATTGCCTGTCTCCCGTCTAGGACGCCGAGTAGAGTCTGGAAAAGATAATGGTAATGATACCAAAAATGCCTATTAAGTCAATGTGGTTTAACAAAGTGAACCTCTACGGGCTTCCGCCCGTAGCTTCATAGCAATTCAAGCTGAGCTTGCCCGCTATCTTCTTTGCCCTGGTGTTCAATGTAAGCCTGAATGACTTTTTCATTTGCACCGACAGTGGACGCAAAGTAGCCAATA
>DATDME010000014.1:0-2893 GCA_036518915.1 Candidatus Saccharimonadia bacterium
TTCGCACCGATGATTCGGGTGATTCAGGATCGGTCGGACCGGGTAAGCTGTATCCGGTGATACAGCGAACGAGGAGTGATCGATCCTGAACTCACGAGCACGGTGAGGGCACACGTTTTGTTTTGGGATGGCTATACGAGGTCATGGCCGACAAGGGAACGGCGACCGCCCGGACCCTCCAAGCCCAGCTGGGCCAGCTGGCCCAGCGCAACCGAATTTTGGAGGGTCTGAACGCCAACCAGGCGGCAGAAATCGAGAACGACGAGAAGGCCCTGGAAATAATCCACGGCCTTCAAAAGAGGCAAGAAACAAATGAGGAGGCCGCCCGCAAGGCGGCCTACGCCGCTCGCGACGCGTTGGTCAAGGCCTACCAGGCCGGCCAACCCACGGACGCGCTGCGGCTGAACTACGCCGAGGCCGCCTACGCGGACGGTTGGTCCACCGGCGGCGCCACCTACGCCACAGTGCCGGCCGCTCCCATTTATGCCCACTGCCTCGGATAATTATTGGCAAAAATGCTAGGTGCAATCTGCCGTCCCTCGGATTAACGTATGTTTGACCCCTAGGGGGAACCGTTCTAGGGGGCCGTTAATGGAGGAACCGTCATGGATCCTGACACCCTTGAAACCACGGCTTCAGAGCTCGATGGCCAGGCCAGCACCCTGCGTTCCGATGCCAACGATCTGCGCGGCCAAGCCGACGGCCT
Organism: Candidatus Saccharimonadia bacterium; assembly: GCA_036518915.1. Classification (GTDB taxonomy): domain Bacteria; phylum Patescibacteriota; class Saccharimonadia; order UBA4664; family UBA4664. The sequence goes on from DATDME010000014.1 coordinate 707, forward strand.
CGACGCCCAAGCCACGAGCCTGGAAGACCAAGCCACCGCCAACCGCAGCCAGGCCGCGGACCTGCGCGCCGCCCAGGCCAGCGCCGCCGCTACCGAGTCTGACGCCGAAAGTCAGCTCCGCGCCGCTGGCGGGCCGCCGCGCCCGCTGTTTTAAGCGCCCGGCTGGTGCTGGTCATGAGTCGCCAAAGCCCCGCCGCGCGCGGGGCTTTGGCGGCAACCGGCTTGACGCACGCCTCTTAGCATGAGCACAATGAGGCCATGGAACCAGCCCGCCCCAGCCTTCTACGCTACTACATATTCTTGGCCGTGGTAGCCGTCGTGGGGTTGGCAGCGGTTATCGCGAGCGGTATCCACCAGGGCGCACTGGCGCATGACCGTCAGACCAGCGCCGATATCACACTGCTCTCCGGGGCCATCACCGACCGGGCCAACTCCACACACGCCCTGCCCAAAACCCTGGGCGAGCTAACCACCAGCACCACCAAGCTGTCAACCGGTACGCTGCGTTACCCCGTGTCTAACTATGAGTACGCAGTGAAGGCGGCCGGCGCTTACCGGCTGTGTGCCAGCTTTAATACCAGTACAACCACAAACCGGACGCGCCCCTCAGTTGACCCCGATCCTGGCATGAGTATCCAGCCCGACGATCCCTACATGCATGGTGCCGGCCGCCAGTGCTTTAATTTTTACTGGACCGACAATGCCACCGTCGGACCGGCCACCGGCCTGCCGGCGCCGGCCACCAGATCGTCCACACCGGCCATCGCCTCGTTCGACCCAACCACCAAGCCAACGCTCCTTTGCAAAACCACCGTGCCGGCTGGGGCACTGTTTATTTCTGATGACCAAGTGCAAACCGTCTCGGTGAAAGACAAGAAAATTACCGCCTCGGCGCCGCCGCAGCATGACCCCCAAACCCACGTGTATTATTATTGGCACAAGGAAAACCTTGATGTGCCGGTGTATACCTCGTCGTGTGATCCGATCCTGGTCACCGATTTGAAACCGGGCGACCATTTCAGCGGCTACGTTGACAGCGATTACAACATCATTGCTTTATTTAATCAGTAACCGCGAACTAACCAGGGAGACCAGACCGTGAACGAAGCGCTCGAAAAATACCTGCGGGCCGCCCGCCACAAGGGCCACAGCGATGACCGCGTCCGCACCGATTTGCTCGCCGCCGGCTGGGACGCCGCGGCGGTCGATGCCGCCCTCGGCGCCAAGGCCGACGACCTCGTACCACCACCACCCCCGCCGCCCGGCGCCGCTGCTCCCGCCGCCACCGCCCCCGCCGCACCCAAATCCGGCGACTTGGTGCGGGTGGTGCCATACCGCTCTACCGCCGGCCTCGAATACCTGATTCTGTTTATTAGCCTCTGGGTGGCCGCCATGGCACTGGCCGCCGTGCTCCACGGCCTGGTCGACACCGCCTATAGCACCAGCGATTCGTTCTACGAGGGCGTCAACACCCTTGCCTCCGCCGCACTCATCGTGAGCTTCCCAATTTTTGCCTGGCTCTTCCTGCGGCTCAAAAAGCAAGAGCTGCACAACCCCGACATCCGCCGCGACATCAGCCGTAAAAACGCCGTGCAGCTCACGCTCATCGTGACCTTCCTGATTGGCCTCGGCAAAACCATTTTCTATATTTACCAGCTGCTGAACCTCGGCAACGCCGATGTCTCTGGCGGCCATACCTACCTGACCGAAACCCTGCACACCCTCATCACGGTGGGCATCTCGGGCGGGATTTTCTGGTACTACTGGCGTGACGACCACAAAAAGTCGGCCCAGCCAGCGTAAGGTTTAGGCTTTCGAGGGCTCCGCCGCGGCCCGGGCGTCGTGCCGGGCGATCACGTCTTGGTAAATGCCGATAAACTGCTGGATGACATTGTGCAGCTCATGGGTGCCGGCAATCCGGATGCTTTCCTGGCTCATGTGCTCGCGCAGTTTAGGATCAGCCACAATGGTGTGGATTTGGGCCGCCAGGTCATCGGGGTCGTCCAACTCAAACAGCAGGCCGTTCTCGTGCTCGTGGCACAGCTCAAGCAACACGCCGTTGCGCACCGCGATGATCGGCTGGCCCGAGGCCATCGCCTCTAACGTGGAGAGCGATTGTAACTCCACCGGCGAGGGCATCACATACAGCGTGCCCACGCGGTGCAGCAAGGTGCGGTCTTCATCGCT
>DATDME010000015.1:0-4013 GCA_036518915.1 Candidatus Saccharimonadia bacterium
GTCTTTTCGCACCGATGATTCGGGTGATTCAGGATCGGTCGGACCGAGTAAGCTGTATCCGGTGATACAGCGAACGAGGAGCGACCGATCCTGAACTCACGAGCACGGTGAGGGCACACGTTTTGTTTTGGGATGGCTATAGCTGAGTTCGCCCTCGCGGCTGGCTCCGGCCGCGAGCGGGCCGGCCTCGAATGGGCTGGTTAGCGTGGTGGGGGCTAGCTCATACTGGTGGCCGGCCTGGTCGGCCAGCCAGGTTTGGACGACCGGGGCTAAATCGAGCGGCTGCCGGCCGGTATTGGTGACTATGACATGAAGAATGACATAACGGTAGCCAGTGCCGGGACGAAAAACTTGGTCACCCTGGTCATCAAGGCGGACGGTGTCAACTCTCAGCTGGTACCCCGGCTGGGTGATGGTGCGGCCAAGTCCGGCCGGCTGGGGGTGGCTTGGAGGTTTGGCGTGTTGGTGGCAAAGCGGGAGCGCCAGCCCAGGGCCGGCAATATGATGGTACCAACTATCAGGCCGAGCATGGCGCCGGTGGCCAGCCAGGCTGATGGGGCAAGGCGGAACTGGCGGGAAGTTCGCGGCGATTGCTTCATCCTTGCTAGCCGCGTTGTGGGCGGCGACTTGCGCGGCGGTACAGGGACCGTTAGCAGCGCCGCAGCTGGGTGGGGCTGGGGTTGGCGTAGGTGCGGCGGTGGGCGCGGGGGTTGGAGTGTGGTTGGTGCCAGCTGCCGTTGGGGTGCCGGCGCTGGGCTTGGCGTGGCGGCTGCGGTGGCACTGGGGGTTGGCGTGGCAGTGGCGCCAGGCGCTGGCGTGGCATTGGGCGAGGCATTTGAGGCGGCGCCGGTTGAGTTGGTCGGTTGGGCGCTGCTATCTGAGCCGCTTTGGCCAGTAACAGCGTTTTGAGTCTGGCTAATCAGGCTAAGCCCTGGTGCACTGGAGGGTGGCACCATCACTAGGCCTACGAACAAAATAAACCCGAATCATCGGTGCGAAAAGACACGTTTTGTTTTGCGGGGCTATACTTTTTTTGCCTAGTCGTGTATAAGAATGGCACAAGGCTATGATGCGGATCCGTGACACCCGCTGAGCCAAGTTCGGGTTCCGCCCGTTAGCGCGGTAAACAGGCCGGTCCGCCGGTAAAGCAAGGTTGGCACCACGACACTCGTTCGTCCTTGCGGTCTCCCCTTTTTGTGGGATGTACTGCGGGGCGGTTTTTGTTGTAACAAGGAGCTATCGGTATGGCCCGGACACTAGTGCGTGACCTTAAGGAACAGATTGGCAAAACAGCGGCGGTGCAGGGCTGGCTGCACAAGCGGCGTGATTTGGGCGGCTTGGCGTTTATTGTGCTGCGCGACCGCACCGGGTTGGTGCAGTCGGTCGTGAAGAATGAGGCCGAAAAAGCTAAACTTGATGGCCTGTACAACGGCACCGTGTTGCAAATTGAAGGCACGGTGGTGGAAGAAGCCCGGGCGACTGGCGGCGTGGAAATCCACGAGCCCACGCTGGAAGTGATGGTGCCGGTGGCGGACGTGATGCCGATTGAGGTGGATAAACCGATTGACCACAAGAGCGAGAACTTCGATACGCTGTTTGAGAACCGGGCGCTGAACGTCCGTAACCTGACGGAGCAGCAGATTTTCTTGGTGCGGGCGGCTCTTACCCGGTACATCCGCGAGTTTTTGACCAAGCACGAATTTGTGGAGATTCACTCGCCGAAGCTCGTGGCGGGGGCGGCTGAGGGTGGCGCGGAGGTCTTTAAGACTGATTACTTTGGCCAAACCGCGACGCTTGCGCAGAGTCCCCAGCTGTACAAGCAGATGATGGTGGGAGCGTTTGAGCGGGTTTATGAAATTGGTGCGGCCTTTCGGGCTGAACCGAGCGTGACCACCCGACATTTGAGTGAAGTTACCATGCTTGACGTGGAATTTGGCTTCATCAAGGACCAAAACGACGTGCTCAATTTTTTGCAGGATTTGGTGTACGACGTCGTGACGCGGGCATACCAAGACTACGGTGACGCGCTTAAGGCCATGGGCGCGCCGGAGTTAGTGCTGAAGCCGGAGTTTCCGCGCTATAGCATGGCCCGCATCCACGACATGTATAGCCAGGCCACCGGTAAGAACACCCGAGACGAGCTGGACCTGATGCCCGAAGAGGAGCGCTGGATTTGCGAGTACGCCAAGGAGCATGACGGCTGCGAAGCCGTATTTGCGACTGACCTGCCGAAGCCAAAAATGAAGTTTTACCATATGGTGAATGAAGACGGCCAAACTGCCCGTAGCGCCGACTTGCTCTTCCGCGGCGTGGAAATTTCGACGGCACCGCAGCGGGAGCATCGCTACGACAAGCTGGTGGAGCAGATCAAGGCGGCCGGCATCAACCCCGATGACCCCGGATTCTCGTACTACCTGCAGGCGTTTCAGTTTGGCTTGCCGCCGCACGGCGGGTTTGGGTTTGGCATTGACCGCCTGGCCCAGTTAGTTTGCGGTTTGGGTAACATCAAAGAGGCGGTTTTGTTCCCGCGCGACACCAAGCGCCTGACGCCCTAGGTGGCGGTGCGTCCGCGCTTAGTTTGGTGATAGCGGTTATGCTATCATGAGGGTATGAAGCGTCGGTATTTGGTATTGGTTGGCCTGGCTGTGGTCGTGGGCGCGGTGGGCGCGAAGCTGCTGGCCAGCCGGTTTGACCAGCCCAAGACTGAGGCGGTGTTGAATACGCCGGCGGCGCGCAATGAGGCCCGCCAGGTCGGACTGAATAACCTGAAGGCGGCGCTGGCCGGCTACTTGGTAGCTCATGACAAGCTGCCGGTGGCCCTGCCGGCGGTACCGACGGAAATTTGTGCCGGTTCAGCCAGCAGCTGCCGGATGACTAAGCTGGTGGACCTCAATTTTTTGGTAGGCACGTATTTGGCATCGGTGCCAAGTGACCCGATGGGCGGAGCGGGGCATTATACATCTGGTTTTCAAATTTTCCGTGAGAAATCTGGTGCGATCCACGTCATTGCCGAGCGGGCTGAGGGCCAATCGCTGAGCCTGACGTTTTAAGCGACGTTAACGTGAAAGAGTATTCCCACCAAGTAGGTGGCGCCGGCGGCCAGAATGAGCACCAGTAGTTGGCGCAGGGCGGAGCGCACCCAGCGGCCGTTGGTATTGAGACCGAGGTAGGCGCCAATGCTGAGGGCGGCCAGAGCTGAAAGGCTCAACGATAGTAAGGTGGCTGGCCGGGCGCCGGCGCCGGCTAGGAACCAGGGCGCCAGCGGAATCGCGGCGCCGGCGGCAAACATGCCGAAGGATGAAATGGCGCTGCCCCAGGCCGAACCGAGCTCATCGGGATTGATGCCGAGGCGGCCGCGGGCGTACATGCTCATGGCTTTTTCGGGGTGCCGGGCGATTTCGACGGCGGCGTTGTGGGCGGTGCCCTCGGTGACGCCGTCGCCGATGAGAATGCTGGTTAATTGGTTGTGGACGTTATCGGGGTGTCGGTGGAGCTCAGCGCGCTCGGCGTCGAGGATGCTGGTAAGGAGTTCTACTTGTCCGCGCATCGAAATGTACTCCCCCACCGCCATGGAGATGGCTCCGGCGATGAGGCTGGCGACACCGGCGATACGCACGAGAGACGGGTCGACTCCGGTGGCGGCCACGCCCAAGATGAGCGACACGTTGGTCACCAGGCCATCGGAAATGCCAAGGAGGGCGGCCCGGGCGGTGCCGGATTGGGCGGTTTCAAGTTTGCGGGAGCGGGCTGAGTTATCAGTGGTGGCTGTCATGGTTGCATTATATCGCACTTCAGGGCGTTTCGGTGTTTTTACTAAAGACGCGGCTTCGGGTACGCTTTAAGCTAGACAACAAACAGGACGAGAGGCTATGCGTGCGATTTGGACCGGTTCGATTTCGTTTGGGTTGATCAATATCCCGGTGAAGCTGTATTCCGCGGCGGAATCACGGGACGGTATTGATCTGCATATGCTCCATAAACCAGATGAGGCGCCTATCCGCTACGCCAAATTT
>DATDME010000016.1:0-3707 GCA_036518915.1 Candidatus Saccharimonadia bacterium
CCAGCCATCAATGGCACCTGGCGCGACACACTCCTGCCGCTGCTGCTCTCCATCACCGAGCGCACACCTGGCTCACTGACAGAAATTAAAGACTTCGCGCTCGTTTGGCATTACCGCAATGTCACGCCCGACCTGGCCTACGTGCGGCGTGAACAACTCAAACACGAACTTGAGCAAGCCTTAGACCCGGCGACCCTCAGGTACTACGAAGGCAAGAAAATCATTGAAATTAAGCCCGAGCAGGTTAATAAGGGCGTCGCCGGCAAGCGCCTTCTCGCCCAAGCCGACTACGACTTCGTTCTTGCCATCGGCGATGATTACACCGACGAGCATTTGTTTGCCGCTCTGCCCAATTCCGCCTATACCATCCACGTCGGGCGAGACGCTACGAGCGCGCGCTACTACTTGTCCAATGTTGAAGCCGTCATTCAGTTGCTGGCCGAACTCGCCACCTTTGCTAATTCCGATAAAATGTGAGAGTCTAACAGGTGGCCTCACCCGAGGCTTGAACTGTTGCATAAATAAGGCACCCCTGCATGAAAATTACTGCCATCCACGCCCGCCAAATCCTTGATTCCCGAGGCAATCCAACCGTAGAAGCCGATGTCACACTTGAAGGCGACGTTACTGCCACCGCGGCCGTCCCATCTGGAGCCAGCACCGGTTCCCACGAAGCCCACGAGCTCCGCGATGGGGGCCCGGAGTGGGGTGGCAAGGGTGTCACCAAAGCCGTGGCTAACGTGAATGGCGAGATTGCGGATGCGGTCATTGGCCTGGACGCCGCCGACCAACCCGCGCTTGACCAGGCCATGATCGACCTTGACGGCACCCCCACCAAGAGCCGACTGGGCGCAAATGCCATTCTGGCGGTGTCTTTGGCCGCCGCCAAAGCCCAAGCCGGGTCTGAACTCCTCTCCCCCTGGGAATATTTTCAAAAGCTTGCCCCCGGCGTGCAAGACCCGCAGCTGCCCGTGCCCATGATGAATATCATCAACGGCGGCGCCCACACCGGCTGGAGCTCCACCGACATCCAAGAGTTCATGATTCTACCCGTTGGCGCTGGCACCTTCAGCGAAGGCCTGCGCTGGGGAACCGAAATCTTCCACGCCCTCGGCAAGGTCCTCAAGAAAAACGGTTACCCCACCACGGTCGGCGATGAGGGCGGTTACGCACCCAGCGTCAAGGGCGGCAACGCCGAAGCCCTCGAGCTCATTAGCGTTGCCGTCGCCGACGCCGGGTACAAGCTCGGCGAGCAGGTCTTCCTCGGCCTCGACGTCGCCTCGAGCGAATTCTTCAAAGACGGCAAGTACGACCTCAAGGTAGACGGCAAGCAGCTCTCCTCCGATGAGATGGTGAACTTCCTGGCCGACCTCGTCGCCAAGTACCCGATCGTCTCCATTGAAGACGGCCTGGCCGAAGACGACTGGGACGGCTGGAAGAAGTTGACGGCCAAGCTCGGCGACAAAGTTCAGCTGGTGGGGGACGACCTGTTTGTGACCAACACCCAGTTCCTCGAGCGCGGCATCAAGGAGCACGCCGCCAACTCCATCCTGATCAAGGTCAACCAAATCGGCTCGCTCACCGAAACCATCAACGCCGTCTCCATGGCCCACGAGGCCGGCTTCACCGCCGTCATTAGCCACCGCTCCGGCGAGACCGAAGACACCACCATCGCCGACCTCGTGGTGGGACTCTCCACCGGCCAAATCAAAACCGGCTCGCTCTCCCGCACCGACCGCGTCGCCAAGTACAACCAGCTCCTGCGCATCGAAGAGCAGCTGGGTGAGAGTGCCACGTATGCCGGCCGGAACGCTTTAAAGCGCTAAAAATACAAATACCCTGCCGACCTCAACATCGGCAGGGTATTTGTCGTTGAGGTCAGCAGGGTCAGGTTCGGTAGGCGAAGACTGGCTATACCTTGGCCATGTTCGCCGGAAAGGCGCCGCACGTGATGCAATGACGCCGCCCACGCACAACACCTCCGCCACACCAAGAGCAGGCGTACCAGTCGGATCGAGACGGCGGCAGGGGTTTCAGACCAGCCCGTCGATATATCTTGTAGAGCGCGGCGTGTGGAAGCCCCCAGAAACTCCGACCCTCCGAGGCGTACCCATCCAACTCTCGGTCAGTCACACAACCAGCCAGTTCTGCCTCGAGTAGGTACATTCCAGAACCATACTCCAGGTCAGTCTTGATGCGCCAGACGATCCGTGGCGGCAGCAGATCCGCTGCCGCCCGGCGTAAGGCTATCTTGCCCCAGGTGTGCTCGGTAGCGGCTTCACTACCAGATACACGGGCATGGAAGTCTCCTGGCCCAGCACCGGCAAGCGTCTGGATGTTATCCGACCGTTCCAAGTCCAGGGCCGCCTGTACCGCCCCCGGGTGCAGATACGGATAGTTCATTGTTAGACCCATCCGCGCACCCAACCGGTGAGAAGCTAGAGTGAGATGAGGCAGGAGATTTGTAAGATAGGTTCGAAGATCTGTTTCCCTCCACAAGAATTCGTAGCCAGCAAACAAGCTGTCCGCAAAATCCCCAGTTCGAATGATGCGCGCGCCAGACTGCCGAGCCCGACGCATTGCCACATACAGTGGTACATCATTGAGCAATGCGGGATCAAAGCTGCGGGTGAGCACAACCAGCTCATTCAGGGCTGCCAATGCCTGGCCGACAGTGATTGTGATGGGCGTCCAGGGGACGCCGAGAACATCAACTACCGCCGCCGCATACTGCAGATCCAGTTCGTGCCCTTGCAGGCAGACTGTATATGCCGGAACAGTAGGGTCAAGCGCAGCTACGAGGCTAGAATCGACACCGCCGGATAACATCAGTGCATCCGCGGGCCGAGCACGTACGGCCATTTGGAGCAACCGTCGCACAGCTTCTACTCGTAGCTCATGAACACTCATCACAATACATCACTCCGTTTCGAGTCGAATAGTAGGACGAAAGCCGCAGTTATCGTGGGTGAAATCTGGCGGGTAGATTGCGCCAAAGTCGAAAACCGTCCGAGCGAGTCTTTCACACTCACGGCTCACTGCTCGTAAGCCGTCACCTGCTTCTTTGCGCCAGAAATACGCATAACCTGAACGCGCAGCCAAGTCGGTCGGGCTTGCTGTCGTCCGGAATGGCACTCCGGTCACTGTGTCGTATAATTGACCCGACGCCGAAGCGATTACCCATCCACTCGGCGGAAGCAGTACCTGCGCCACCTTTCCACCTTCAGTGATCCAGCGTCCATCGACCTGCCGCAATGATGCAGGACGACTAATATATAGAACCTCTATGGGCCCCTCCTCATCCGCTTCGGCACCAGGTACGGAACCGTAGTCAACAAAATCAGCCGTCCATTCGCCGCGCTCGTTCAAGATGGTCAAACCATTATCATGAGCGAAGACGGCAAACTGATGGAGCTCCACCAGAGCAAGCGAGTCGCGATACACCGCGGCTGGCGCAATATCACCTTGTGGCACATTGGCGCAGACGTACCGTCCGATTGACGGCACCCACACATACTCATTATTGTGAATGAGCCTCGTTCTCATACCGCCTCCTGATCTTCAACCCTCCATTCCGTTTTGAAGTGCAACTTTCCGGTAAGATCGGAGAGTTATGCAAACACCACAAAACAGCCCTACTAAGCGGAGGTATCACCACCTGTCGCAGAATGACCGGGACCGCATCCAGGCCTTGCTTGACGCCGGCG
>DATDME010000017.1:0-12348 GCA_036518915.1 Candidatus Saccharimonadia bacterium
CAATGGACCGGCCTCACCGATGTTGAACTCACCGAAAAGGGCAGGGCCGAGGCCCGCGCTGCCGGCCAAACCCTCGAAGGCATCACCTTTGGCGCGGCCCACACCTCAAACCTCAAGCGTGCCCAAGACACGCTCGCAGAAATCCTCGCCGAGCTCAAGCAAACCGAGCTGGAAGCCAAAAAATCCACCGCCCTCAACGAGCGCGACTACGGCATCCTCACCGGCAAGAACAAATGGCAGGCCAAAGAAGAGTACGGCGACGAGCAGTTCACCAAATGGCGCCGCGGCTGGAACGAGCCCATTCCCGAGGGCGAAACCCTCAAGGATGTGCACGACCGCGCCGTTCCGTATTACGAGGAGCACATTTTAGCCGATCTTAAAGCCGGAAAAAACGTCATTGTGGCCGCCCACGGCAACACCCTGCGCGCCCTCGTTAAACACATCGAGGACATCGCCGAAAATGATATCCCTAGCCTAGAAATTGGCACCGGCGAAGTCTACCTCTACGAGATCAATGAAGCCACCGGCCAGGTGATCGCCAAGGAAATCAAGGTAGCCGGCGGCAAAGCTTAGGCATGATCAAGCGGTCAAAGCTTGATCCATATCACACTCGCGCGTAGGATAAACCCATGTTGCAACACCTCACCGCCCGCGCCAAGGCCGGTATTCTCGTTAGTGTGCTCACTGGCATGTTCCTAGCCGCCCTCGATCAAACCATCGTCGGCACGGCTTTACCCAAAATTGTGACCGACCTGGGCGGCTTCAGCGAGTTGTCGTGGGTGGTAGCCGCGTACCTCATCGCCCAGGCGGTAGCCGTGCCCATTACCTCAAAGTTATCCGATATTTACGGCCGCAAAGTCCTGTTTTTCTTCAATGTGATCGTGTTTCTAGTGGGTTCGGCGCTGTGCGGCCTCGCCCAGTCCATGACCTGGCTGATTGCCGCCCGGGCGCTGCAAGGCGTAGGTGGAGGCGGCCTGGCCGCCGCCGCGTTCACCATCATCGCGGATATTTTTCCACCCCGGGAACGCGGCAAGTGGATCGGCCTCATTGGCGCGGTGTTTGGCCTGGCCAGCGTCATCGGCCCCACGCTCGGCGGCTGGCTCACCGACCACCTCAGCTGGCGCTGGGTGTTTTACGTGAACGTACCGATTGGCATTGTCACACTCATCATTGCCTGGTACGCCTTGCCTAACATCAAACGCGACGCCGCTGGCCGCATCGACTGGCTCGGCAGCCTCACCATGGCCGCCACCGTTATACCGTTCTTGCTCGCGCTTGTGTGGGGCGGCACCAAGTACGCGTGGGATAGCCTGACCATCCTGGGCCTGTTTGGCGCCAGCCTGGCGGCGCTCCTCGTGTTTTTGCTCGTCGAGCACCGCGCCGCCGACCCCATCCTGCCCCTGCGGCTGTTTCGTGAGCGTTCGTTTGCCTTGGCCAATTTGGTGATTGTGGTAACCGCCGGCGTCCTGTTTGGCGGGATCCTTTACATCCCCATCTTTATTCAGACCGTTGTCGGCCAAAGCGCCACCAACTCGGGCCTGTTGTTGTTGCCCCTCATGGCCGGCGTGGTATTTTCCAGTATTACCTCAGGGCAGATTGTCGCCCGCACCGGCCGCTACCGTGTAGTGGGGCTCATTGGTTTAATGCTAGTCTGCCTGGGTTGCTGGCTCCTCTCGCAACTCACGATTACCACGTCAAACGCCAGCGTTGTCCGCGACATGGTGATCCTGGGCTTGGGCCTGGGGCCAACGCTGCCCCTCCTGCCGCTCATCGCCCAAAACCTGTTCGCGCCCACCGATATCAGCGTGGTCACGGGCGCCACCACCTTCTTTCGCACCATTGGGGGAGCCATTGGCACAGCTCTCTTGGGAACCATCTTCAACAACACGATTACTGACGGCCTGAAAGAAATTAGCGTGCCGGGGCTACCCAAGCCAATCCAGGGAGCGCTGTCAGATCCAAATGTCCTCACGAGCCCAGACGCCGTCAAACAGGTGATCAATCATGTGCCCGCCGCTGCCCTGCATGCCCTGCAGCCGTTGATTGACCTGTTTCTGCAGCTTGCCCGCGGCACCATTGCCACCAGTATTGCCATCGTGTTTACGGCCTGCCTGGGGCTGGCGGCCATTGGCTTAGTGCTCTTCGCACTAATTGAAGAACGCCCGCTGCGCACCTCCAACCTGCCCAATAACCCCGAATAGCTAGCCGAGGAATAGCTTAGCCAAGCGCGCGCTGGGCCGCCGCCAAGTCCTGCAAAATAACCTCTGCCTCAGCTTGGTCGATCGGCGTGAGCTCCTTACGCTGCGCCAACACAATATCGTCTTCCCGAATGAGATAGTGCTTAAAATAATCCGCCTCGCCCACATCGGAAGTGATTTCATAAATCCATTCAAACGGCGGCCGTTCTTCTGGCCGCGAGTGGGCCACCCGCATCCGGCCGCCCGGCCACTTCACCTCGGCTTCCGTAGCCACCACCCGGCGCAGATCACCGTCCATGGCAAATTGCTCGGCCAGCATGGTGCGCCGCTGCGGGGCGGCCGCGTAAAACGCCTGGGCGGCCGCCACAATAGCGGTCCGGGTGTCGGGCGAAATCACCTCGCCAAACTCTCTCATACCAGCGCCCGCCCCGTCGGTAGCATTGGCCGGATGTATTGCGCCATGAGCTGCTCAATTTCAGTCATGGCCATCCGGCGCTGCCTGCCCCGCGCCCGCACCACAAATGGCAATAAAATCCCAACCGTTTCCACGCAAATCCGGCTGCGCAGCTGCAATAACGGCTCTTCGGTTTCAACACCAAACCGCCGCAGCAACCCAGCGAATTCCTGGGCCATAATCACACTCAATTCATTCACCGCGTGGTTCAAACTGGGAGAAGGCCGCTGGCCAGTTAAACACTGCAAAAAATACGGCCGGCGCTCTTGCAACTTAACCACTAGCTCAAGCAAATCGTGGATCGTTGCCTCAAGGTCTTTGCTATCAATCACCGCCATGCGAGCATGAAGAGCGTCTTGGGTCTGGCGCAAATAGCGCTCGGCCATCGCCTCCAAAATGGCTTCTTTGCTCGAGAAAAACTGGTACAGCGAGCCAATCGACACGCCGGCCCGTTCCGCAATCAGATTGGTAGTGGTTTGGTCAAACCCCAACTCCGAAAACGCCATTTCGGCATGGTGCAAAATTTGCTCAACCCGCCGCTGCCCCCGCAGCTGTTTCGGACTGCGGCGCAGGGAGGACGAGTTAACCACTGAACGCAAGCGTTGAACGGGCATGCCTCCTCCTGATAAAAATGAATACTATTCATAGTGCATCATACAATACATGAGGACCCGCTCACAATAGGGTTTAGCGGCGCTTTGAGGCTTGCAGAGCGTCCCGAATCTCCTCTAGGACCACCAACTGCGGGTCCTTGGCCGGCACTTCTTCTTTACCCTTAGCCACCCGCTGCATCAAAACGTTCATCGGCTTCACCACAAAGAAAAATATCACCGCGGCCATAATCACAAACGACACGAGCGCGTTCAAAAACTCACCGTACAGGAACTGGCTGTGATTAATGGTAAACGTCAGGCCCGAGAAGTCCGGTTTGCCACCAATCGCCGCGATCAGCGGGGTAATGATATCTTTCACCATTGACGACACCACCGCCCCAAACGCCGTGCCAATCACCACACCAACCGCCAAATCTACCACGTTGCCACGCAATAAAAAGGCCTTAAACTCTTTCAACATAGCCAACCTCCGTTAGTATAGTCACCGCAAATCGTAGCACCAGCTCCCCGCTTTGACGAGACGACCCGGCCGTGGCAAGATAGGGGGCATGCCAGCGCTACGCCGAAACCACCGCCGGGCCCTCAGCCTCACCACCCTCGTGGCGGCACTTGTTTTAGCGTATGTGCAGCTGGCCACACCCACCGCCAAACCAACTCCGGACCGCCCGCCGACCACCACGAGCGCCGCCGGCCCCGCCGCCAAACCTACCGGCGCGGTGGAAGCCGCCACCGACGCGGTACTATCAGCCCAACCCGGCCTGGCTCACGTCGACAAAGATGTCGACGGCGACACCATTGACGTCACCCTGGGCGGCAAAAAGGCAACCGTGCGCTTCATCGGCATCGACACTCCCGAAACCCACGACCCGCGCAAGCCAATCCAATGTTTTGGCGAGGCGGCAGCCGCCCACACCAAGGCCTTGCTCGATGGCAAAGCTGTCCGCCTGGAAGCCGATCCCACCAACTCCGACCGTGACAAATACGGCCGGCTGCTGCGCTATGTCTACCTGCCGGACGGCACCCTCGTTAACGCCGCGCTCATCCACGACGGCTACGCCTTTGCCTACACCATATTCCCGTTCAACCGGCTCGACGAGTTCCGCGCCCTGGAAGCCGATGCCCGCGCCAACAGCCGCGGCCTCTGGGGCGGCTGCAACGTGGACGACTCCAAGGACATCAAGCAAACTACCGGCGCCAAATAGCGATGCGCTACTTAGGCGGTCGGCTTACCAAGCTTCGCACTAACTACCACTTGCATACTATCCCCCTCGGGCGTTTCAATCTCGGTGGCCTGCGTTTCGCTAAAGTACGTCACCAAATGATGGCTCATGATTTCGTTGAGGTCCTTGTACTTAAATTTCAGCTCTTCCAGCTCAGAGTTAACCAGTTGGTAGTCTTTGTCTGATTCCAGCAACTTCTTGGCCCGCGTCCGCTTTTCGCCCAGCTCTTTCAGCTCTTCCGCAATCGCCCGGTACTCATCATTCTGCTCCATGACGTCCTTAAGCTGGTCTTTGACCGTCTTCATTTTCTGCCGGGTTTCAGCCATCTCCAACATGAGGCGATGCACGGCCTGCAAGGTTGTTTGGTCTTCTGTTTCTTCCATGATATTCCTAGTTCTTACCGTTACAGCTACAATATTACACGTTTTCCGCTATGCTAGAAGCAATTGAGGCTCGCCATGCATAACCGGGATTTGCGCGATATCAAATTGTACGGCACGCTAACCGTCGTAGTTGGTGCCGTGCAGTTGCTGATTACCAGCGTGCTCATCATGCTCGTACTAGCCACTGGCGCATCACAATTAGCCATGCCGCTCTCCCAGGCTGTGATTATGGGCATCAGCTTGGTGATGGTAAGCTGCGGGCTCGTGGGCCTCGGCGGCGAGCTCCAGCGCGCCAACCGCCTCACCGCCATAACCCGCGAAAATCTGCGGTTAACCTGGTCGGCGCTGCTTCTGCTCCTGGTGGCGGGATTTTTGATTGGCTTGTGGCTCCTGCCGCTGTTGGCCAGCATTTGCGCCGTGCTCATCCTCGGGCTAATGTGGATCCGCCAACCGGTCATCCGGGTGACCAGCTAGACTAATAGCCGATGATGGTCAGCTCACGCTCGGCTCGCGTGACGGCCGTATACAGCCACCGCCGCCACTCTTCGTCCGACGACCGCGGAAAGCGCTCTTCAAACACCACAACGCGCGGCGCCTGCGAACCCTGGGCTTTATGCACCGTCAGAGCGTAACCAAAATCCCACAAGTCGCCGCGCTGGCCGTCGGGCGCCAGCGGCGGATCTTTCACCGTAGTGGCCGCCCCAAATTGTTCACGCAAAATATAGCCGGAATAGGCGTAATCTTCGCCCTCGAGCTCAATCTCTGCCTCGTACCACAAACCCGTATCGTCGGCGATGGCCGGCATCACCCGCTTAATCACACCAAGCATGCCGTTGAAGACATGCTTGGCGCGGTTATTGCGCAGGCACACCACTACGTCACCCGATTCGGGCCCGCTCGAGGTCATGTCGCGCATGGCCCGCATGGCTTGGTTAAGCTTCACCCGCGTGGCGTTATAGCCGCACAGCACCAGTAAATCGCCATTGTATCCGCCCAAAATCTCTTCCACCGTTTGACCGGTTTCGGCCAGGTTACGGTCAAGTTTGCGTACCCCGTCGCCAAAATTTTTAACTGGAACCGCCCCGGCCTGCCGCGCCAGCGTCGCCACTTCAATAATGGGGGACTGGGCTTCCTGGCGAAAAATCCGCTCCAGTTTAATCTGCGGTTGAGCCATTAAGTTAAAACTTGATCCCACCGGCGGCAGCTGACCATGATCGCCCACCGCCAGAACCGGAATGCCAAAGCTCAACAGGTCTTTCCAGATAGCTTCGTCCACCATGGAAGCCTCGTCAACAATAATGAGACTACGCTCCAGTTTATCTTTGCGGATCCATCGTACCGTATCACCGGGGCCTGCTTCGGTCGTGTATATCAAGCCGTGGATGGTAGAGACGCTATCGCCGCGCTTCATGACCCGCTGCTCTTTGAGTTTGGCCTCCAACACCCGGGTGGCCTTGCCGGTGTAGGCGCAAAACGCCACACTGGCAGCTTCGTCAAAGTCGCGCAACGCCGTCCGCAGGTACGCGATGAGAGTTGTCTTGCCGGTACCAGCGTAACCACCCAACGTCAAAAACGGCGCCGTTTTGCCCTTATACCAGGCGCCAATCTGCCGGATAGCCTCAGCCTGTTCCACCGAAAGAGTAATCACACGACACATTATTACCCATTTCGCGCTATGTTGCAGCACCGATGAACCCGCATGCATAACGCCTCCAAAAATGCCGCCTAGCGGATTCCCCCAGACTTGGAACTTCGGCCAGTGCGCCTGCAGGGACACAACCATTATCATGAAGCCCTAATCGTGAGGGACGAGATGAGTGAGCGAGACCAAAAAATCCAAGAAGGCCGGTTGCGGGCAGTCCTCAACGACCACCACATTGACGCGGCCACCAAAGCCAAACAAATCATGAAACTCGGGTTTGATCCCGAAATCGCCGACGAAATTGTGGCCCGGCACCAACTGGGCAACCGGACGGCTGTCGCCTACTACGAAAGTCTTAACTTTGCGGACGTTGATGACCTACCCGAACCCAACCGCCACACCTAATGCTAATCACGGCCAAGCTTGCAAAAAGGAGTATAATGTGGCCATGAAAGGCCAACTTCATCGTTCGGCAGACAGCCGCATGATCGCCGGCGTGGCCGGCGGCATCGCCGAGTACGCCGGCATCGAAGTGATACACTAGCAGTATGCAGACCCAGCCCATCCTCCTTGCCGAGCACGTCACCAAGCGCTACGGCAAAGGCGACAACCAATTCCTGGCCCTCAACGACGTCTCGCTCGACATCCGGGCCGGCGAAAAAATCGCGATCATCGGCAAAAGTGGCTCGGGCAAAAGTACCTTAATGCACATCCTGGCCCTGCTCGATAAACCCACTACCGGAAAAATTAACGTAAATGGCCAGCCAGCCGCCAAACTGCGCGGCGGGCAACTCAACCAACTGCGCAACCAAACCTTCGGGTTTGTGTTTCAGCAATTTTTTCTCAACGGCAACGCCTCGGTGTTAGAAAACGTGCTGCTGCCGCTCAAAATTGGCCGGGTCGGCCGCGCCGAGCGCAAACGCCGCGCCCTGGCCGCCCTTGAGCAAGTCGAGCTGAGCGACAAAGCCAAAAACAAGGCCAACAACCTATCTGGCGGCCAAAAGCAGCGGGTCGTCATTGCCCGGGCCCTCGTAAATAACCCACAAATTATTTTTGCCGATGAGCCCACCGGCAACCTCGACTCCGCCACCGGCGCCAAAATCGAACAATTGCTGTTTGGTCTGAACGCCAAACACGGCATCACCCTCATCATCGTCACCCACGACGCCGACCTAGCCGCCCGGTGCGATCGGCAAATTCACCTCAAGGACGGCCGCGTGCTCATGGCCACCCAGCCCCGGAGGCGCTCGCTGTGAAACTATACGATATTTTTACGACCGCCAGCAGCAACATGTTCCGCAGTAAACTGCGCACCCTGCTGACGATCATCGCCATTTTCATTGGGGCGTTTACGCTGACCCTCACCACCGGGCTGGGTTCGGGCATCTCCGCCTATATCGATAAAGTTGTCGGGGATTTAGGCGCCAAAGACATTCTGGTCATCCAGGGCACCACCGACACTGGCAGCCAGCCCGGACCCACCGCCAGCGAGCCTAAGAAATACGACCCAGCCAAAAAAACCGCCTCCATCGAGAGCGAAGGCAACCGCAATGTGATTGTGCTGACTGACGCCGACCTGGCCAAAATCCGCCAAATCAAGGGCGTAAAGTCAGTTGACGCCTACCGCAACGCCACAGTCGATTACGTCTATGGCGCCGACACCAATAGCAAATATCTGGCCTCACTTGACCACTACATCTCCGGCGAAAACTACTCGCTGGATGCCGGCCGCTTGCCCAAGCCCGGCCCCGACGTTGAGGTGCTTATTCCCAGTGCCTACCTCAAGGCCCTCGGCTACGCCAGCGCCCAAGCTGCCTTGAACCAGTCCGTCCACCTGGGCGCAACCAACGGCCTCGGCCAGCTCAGCGAAGTGACCGCGCCCATTGTTGGCGTGATGCAGGCCAGCCTCATTAGCAACGGTACCCTCAGCGCCAACGACGCCCTGGTGGCCAAGCTGCGGGAAGTCACCAACGTTGGCCTGCCGCCCGCCGCCACCGCCAACTTCCAAGCCGCCATCGCCCGGTTTGATCCCAGCATTTCCGATACTGAGCTCAAAGCCCTCAAGGACCGCATTAAAACAGCCGGCTACGATGCCCGTACGGTCGAAGACCAAATTGGCACCTTCAAGGCCGTCATCAACGGCATCATTGGGGTGCTCGACGGCTTTGCCATTATTGCCCTGCTGGCCGCCAGCTTTGGCATCATCAATACGCTGCTCATGAGCGTGCAGGAGCGCACCAAAGAAATTGGCTTGATGAAAGCCATGGGCATGGGTTCCGGCCGGATCTTCCTGCTCTTTAGTTTTGAAGCCGCCTTGCTCGGCTTCTGGGGCAGCCTGCTGGGCGCGCTGGCGGCCATGGGCGCCGGCCAAATTATTAACCGGATCGTCGGCGCCACCTTCCTCAAAGACCTCACCGGCCTGGTATTACTACGGTTCCAGCCGGTGCCGCTGGCTGTCATCGTGGGCATTGTGATGGCGATTGCCTTCCTGGCCGGAACCTTGCCGGCCATCCGAGCCGCCCGCCAGAGCCCCATTGACTCGCTGCGCTACGAGTGATGCAGGTTTGGTTGTGCGCAGGCTTTAGGCCAGTGTTCTAAAATTAAGGTAAACATTCGGCCGCTCTTAGAGGAATGACTATATATTCAGGCCGAGCGTAAGCCTAGCATGGATCTTGCATTAACGAGAGGACTCGCGCCATGATAATGACCATCATTGCCTGGATTATTTTAGGTGCCCTGGCTGGCTGGCTGGCATCGATAGTTACGGGCACAAACGGTGCTATCAACGGCTGGGGCAATATCGTGATCGGCATCATCGGGGCCTTCATTGGCGGCTTCATTGTCCAGCTGTTCGGTGGCAGCGCTCCATCAGGCCTGAACCTGTCCAGTCTTATTACGGCTGTGATTGGGGCCGTCATACTGATCTGGTTGATGCGCATGTTCCGTCGCGGCCAAGCCGTCTAGGCTAACAAGCGATCGACCTTCAAACTACCAGGTGCCCGAGCACCTGGTAGTTTGATGTAGTGCTACACCCGCCGGGTGAAAATTTCCTTCAAGCCGAGCTTGCGCGCGTATTCCAGCGAGCCGTAGCGGAACGTCCGCACCGCCACCCCCATGAGAACAAATCCCGTCACAAAGATAATCGCAATACCGGCCAGCAGTTCCGCCGCCGACACATTGCCCACCGCATTGCGCAGCATGAGGGTAATGGGCGCGCTCAGCGGAAAGAACGACAGCACCTGCACAATCAGCTGGTGGGGCGACGTCGCCACCGCTCCCAACGCATAAAAGGGGATAAACATGGCAATGATGGCCGCCCCAAAGTAACCGCCGGCCTCCTTGGCAGTGGGTACGGCCGAGCCAATCGCCACCAACATAGCGGTAAACACCATGAACCCGCCCACGAACAGCGCCAGGCCGGCCAGAATTGGCCCCGGCGCCAAACTGACCTGCGTCAAATCAAACGCTGGCAGCTTTAATTGCGACCTGAAGCCAAAATAAGCCACCAGTACCGGCACTAAGATGGCCAGCACTTGGATCACGCCCAGCACAATCAGCGCCCAAATCTTGCCCCAAATCAGGTGGGTCGCCGATACGCTGGTGAGAATCATTTCCACCACCCGGTTTTCCTTTTCTTCGGTGGTGCTGGTGAGCATTTGGTTGCCCAGGAGGACAATCACGGCATAAAACAGAACCAGAAACAGGCCCGGTGCCACCACCCGGCCGAAGCCCTTGGTCTCGGCGCCATCCTTGTACGTTGTGAGCTTGGTGCTAACGCCGGCCTGCAGCAGCTTGACCTCAGCTGGTGAACCTAGCTTGGCCGACAAGCTCGCCTGCACCAAGCTGCTGGCCATCGCCTGGTATTTGGCGTTGTCGACCAATCCGGCGTCGGCCGCGTAGACCTCCGCCGGCTGGCCCGCCAAATCCTGCGGGTAGTAAATAAACGCGTCGACCTCGCCGTGCTGCACGGCTGCCACGCCGGCCGGCTTCGAGGCCGCCCGCCGCGCCCCCACCGCCGCCAACACCGCCGGGTTCACCAGCCGTGATTCATCGAGCACCTGCACGCTAAACTTGCTGGTTTTGAGCTGCTCGGTAGTGTCACTCGACACCTTCGACGAAAAATACGACAGCACAATCACCGCCGCGATCAGCGCCGGCACCGCCAGCGTCCGAATCCAAAAACTCGGCTTGGTAACGGTGCGCCTCAGTTCAAAGCCAAACACTACCCCTAATGCACTCACGCTGCCACCTCCTGGGCGCGACGGCCAGGCTCGTCATACAACGCCACAAAGATGTCGTCGAGCGACGACTGGCGCAGTTGGAAGCTGGTCAGGCTAAGCTTGGCGTAGCCCACCAGTTCCTCAAGCACCAGCTGCGGCGCCGCCCCCTGAGCCAGCGTTAACTCGGCCGAGCGCTTGCCTAACTGTTTCACCTCAAAGTGCCGGGACGTCTTCGGAAAACTGCCGTTAAATTCCACATCTATCACCGGCACACCGTGGCTGGCCCGAATTTCTTCCACCGTGCCATACAGCCGCCGCCGGCCGTCCTTCAGCAAGATTACCCGGTCACACAGCCGCTCCACCTCTTCCATCTGGTGCGTCACTAGTACGACCGTCGCGCCCCGCGCCTGGTGCTCCTCAAGGATTTCCATCAGCAGACGGCGGTTCACCGGGTCAAAGCCTTTGGTGGGCTCATCCAAAATCATCAGCTGCGGATCATTCATGATGGTGACGCCAAGCTGAATCTTCTGCTGCTGGCCGCCCGATAGCTTATCAAGCGCCACGTTGGTCTTGTCGGCCAAACCGACCCGCTCCAGGTAGTCCCGCGACCAACGCTCCGCCGCCGGCCGGGTCATGCGCTTGAGCCGGCCAAAATACAGCATGGTGTCCAGCACCGATTCCTTCTTGTATAAACCCCGCTCCTCGGGCAAGTAACCCAGCATGGCGCTCATCTTGGGACTGTACCGCCGGCCCCGCACCAACAGTTCACCAGCCGTCGGTTCATAAATACCCAGCAACGTGCGGATGGTAGTCGTCTTGCCCGACCCATTCGAACCCAGGAACGCGAACGTTTCGCCCTCATGCACCTCAAATGACAGGTCTGCAATGACCGTT
Source organism: Candidatus Saccharimonadia bacterium (assembly GCA_036518915.1). GTDB lineage: Bacteria > Patescibacteriota > Saccharimonadia > UBA4664 > UBA4664. The sequence goes on from DATDME010000017.1 coordinate 11,626, forward strand.
GTCGGGCCAAACTTCATTTGATAATCGCGAATCTCGATAATGGGGGAGTGCGGCATGCGTTTATCATACAGCACAAGCCTTTATAACCTGAGTCGCAAAACCTCGCGTCGCCACTGCGTGCCACGTACCGGCTGGCTGCGGAACTCAGACTCGCCATGTATTCCTGGCTCGTCTTCAGACAGTCCTCGCGGGCACCGGTACGTGGCCCTGACGTGGCAGGCTAGCGGTTTATGACCTCAAGGTTCACCACGCTCGGGAGGATTGCGACTCAGGTTTTCTACCTATATAAGTTGTAAATATGCGAAAATGCTGTCATAATAACAGCATCATGCCACCCGCCTTCCTGAAACAAGCCAACATCCCGCTCTACCCACAGGTGTTATACAACCGGCCGGTAACACGCACCGGCGCCGGGCGCTTGCTGCTGGTGGGCGGCCACACCGGCGAATTCAGCCAGCCCACCGCCTTTAACCAGCTGGCCCTGGCCGCCGGAGCCGGGGAGTGCCGGGTCGTGATGCCCGACAAACTCGCCGCCCTGCTGGCTGGCGCGCCGGGGGTTTACTTTGGCGCCGCCACCGCCTCTGGCTCGCTCAGCCGCGACGCGCTCGGCCGCATCCTGCAGCTCGCCGAAGAGGCCGACGCGCTGGCCATCGGCACCAGCCTGTCCAACAATTCCGACACCACCATGCTCGTGGAGCGGCTGCTGACCGAGGCTGAGGGCAG
>DATDME010000018.1:0-8383 GCA_036518915.1 Candidatus Saccharimonadia bacterium
AGCTCAGCGTCAGGAGTGCCGCTAGAAAAACCGGCACAACCACCAGTGGCGCCGCCACTGGGCCCAGGCTGGGCCGCCACCACAGATACAGCCCGCCCGCCAGCCCGCCCAGGAGCGGCACGTGCAGTAGGTAGATGGCAAACGATTGCCGTCCGAGCCACTGGAGGGCTGGCTGCTCAAACCAACGCTGAGGCCGGCCCCAAACGAGCATAAGCGTGATAATAGCGGCCGCGGCCAGGAGGTGCGCCAGAATCTGCATATCAAGCGCCGACCAGCCCGGCAGCCGGAACCGGTCATACCACGTCGGGAAGCCTCGGTAAACGGTGCGCTGCCACGCCCCCAGCCCGAGGGCTAGGCCGAGCAGCCACCAGCGCCAGGGCCGGACAGCCTTGAGGACGCTGGGGCGGCTCGTCCAGAGGTCGCATAGGGCTATGCCAAAAATGAAGCCCACATAGTACGACTTTATACACACCAGCGCCGCCACCGCATAGCCAATGGCCCGCCATCGCCCGCGCCAGCGTCCGGCCACAAATAATAGCGCGACCAAAATGAATGACCCAATGATTTCGACCTGCATGGTCCACAGGCTCACGTTATAAATAATTCGCCAGGGATCTTGGCCGGCCAGATAGGGGCCGTGGAAAAATACCCGCCAGGCGCCGGCATAGACCGCCTCGCTCCAGGTAGGCGGGAATTGCCACTGGGGCGCGAGCCAGAACCATGAGCCAGTGAGCTGGGCGACCGCCCGGCTGGGGAGCAAATGCAGCATCTGGAGGCTGGCAGTCAGCAGGATACTAGCCAGCACGGGTAACATCAGGCGGGGGTACCGCGCGGCCGCCGTGTAAACGAGCCGGGCACGCTGCCGGGAACGATGAAAAGCCGCGCTGAGCACAAACCCACTGAGCACAAAAAACGTGCAGACGGCCAGGTTCCCGCCTACGAGTATAATGAACGGAGTTTGCGCGAGGTGCGCCGCCAAGGGCTGGCGCCGGGCCAGTGCCAGTGGGGCCGCGCCCACCAGCACCGGCACGAATACCGCACAAATGTGCTGAGCCACGACCATAAGCGCAGCTAGGCCACGCAGACCGTCCAAAGCGCGAAAACGCTGAGTGCCGTCATTCATGGCTTAAGCGTAGCAGGTTAGCGGGATTTTGGTCGGGACATTTGGCCAGCCAGCCGGTCGATCAGGGCGTGTGATTCTTCTAAATAGCGGGTGATAATCTGCAGTTCTTCGTTGCTGTAGTGGCTAATGAGCTTATGCCATTCGCGACTCAGCGGCCCGTAGAGCGCGATGGTTTGCGCCATGGCCGCCTCGTCCTCTTGTGCTTCCACAAGGGTGCGGCGCCGGTCAGCCGGGTCGGCGCGGCGTCTGAGGAAGCCGGCTCGTTCGAGCCGGGCACAGACGCCGGAGATGGCGCCGGAGGTGAGGCCGGTAAGTTTGGCGAGGTGACCGGCGGGCACCGGCCCGGTGTGCTGTAAAAAATCGAGACACTCGAACTCGGTAGCAGTCAGGCCAATATGGTTGGCAATAGCGTGCGTGAATAACACCGTTCGGTTGCCGACTTGCTGCTGTACTTGGTTCAGATGTTCGATAATCTGTTCGCGTTTTCTGCTTGACAGTGCCATGGAATTAGCTTAGTTTCTAAGAGAATTACAATTACTATACTTTGGGAGACTCAAGATGGCAACAGATTCGATAGCCGCGGAGATGCCAGACGCGGAGATGCCGCGCTCCGCCCAGCACCATGCCAGTCAATTTAGTGCCCGCCGCCGGATGCTGGCCCTGGCGATTGTGGCGCTGGCCTTTGTGATGGACCTGCTGGACTCCACCATTGTAAACATTGCGATCCCGTCGATTCAGACCAACTTGCACGCCTCGTATGCCGCCATTCAGTGGCTGATCGCCGGGTATTTGCTGTCGTTTGCCACCTTGCTCATCACCGGCGGCCGCATGGGCGACGTCTACGGTTACCGCCGTCTGTTCCTGATTGGTGTGAGCGGATTTACGCTGGCTTCGCTGATTTCAGGTTTGGCGTGGTCGCCGGAATCGTTGATTGCGGCCAGGCTGGTGCAGGGCGCGATGGCGGCCTTCATGGTGCCGCAAGTCATGTCATTGATGCAGGTGATGTTCAACCCACAGGAACGGGCCGGCGTGATGGGCCTGTTTGGCGCGCTGGGCGGGCTGGCCGCCACGCTGGGGCCAATCATTGGCGGCCTGCTCATCCAATGGAACATTGCCGGCCTCGACTGGCGCCCAATTTTCCTGATTAACATTCCGGTGGGCTTGTTTGCGCTGGTGGCGGGCTGGAAGGTACTGCCGCCCGGCAAGAGTGAGCACCCGCTGCATCTGGACTGGATGGGCACGCTGGTGGTGGTGAGTGGCCTGTTGCTGCTGATCTTCCCGCTGATCCAGGGCCGCGAGCTGGATTGGCCGCAGTGGATTTTTGTCATGCTGGCTGCCAGCCTGCCGACGTTCGCGCTGTTTGCCTGGTACGAGCGCAAGAAGGATAAGGCTGATGGCTCGGCCCTGATTGTGCCGTCGCTGTTTAAGACGCGCACGTTCGTCACCGGCTTGGGCACCAACGTCTTCTTTGAAATGCTGTTTATTGGCTTCTTCCTCATCAACACCCTGATGCTGCAGGCCGGCCTGGGCTACAGTGTCATTAAAGCCGCGCTGACCGGTATTGGGTTTGCGGTGGGCATCGGGCTGTCAATTGGCGTGCTGGGCCAAAAACTGTTGCCCAAGTTTGGCCGCAACGTCATCTTCATGGGGATTGGGCTCATGGCGCTGGGTTACTCGGGCCTGGCTTGGCTGGTGAGCCAATACGGCTTTGACGTGCAGCCGCTGGCCCTAACCTTTAGCCTGCTGTTGGCTGGCTTGGGCGCGGGACTTGTGATGACGCCGATTTTCTCGGTCGTGCTCATGGATGTAGATGTGAAGCATGCCGGCTCGGCCTCGGGCGTGATGAACGCCCTGCAGCAGGTGGGCGGCGCCGTGGGTATCGCATTGATCGGCGTGCTGTTCTTTGGCCTGATTTCCAACCATGCCAGCACGAGCGCCCAAGACGAGGTGCCGAGTATCCGCACTCAGCTGACCGCCGCTGGCATTCCGGCCGTGGCGCAGGACCCTATTACCGACCAGTTCGTACAGTGCTTCACGGACCGCTCGAAGCAAAAAGATCCGTCGGAAACACCGGCCAGCTGCGAGGTGAAGCCCGCCGCTCCGGCCGCGCCGCCGCTACCAGCCAACTTGCCGCCCGCCCAGCGCGCTGCCGCCGAGCAACAAATCCAGGCTGCCCGTGCCGCCGCCATCGCCAAAGTGGGGCCCATTTTGCAAGGTGCCGGCAAGACCGCCAACATGCACAACTTCAGCTACGCCTTTAGCTGGAGCGTGGCCTACGAAGTGCTGCTGCTGGCGATTTTGGCGGGACTGAGCTTCCTGCTGCCGCGCCACATTAAGACCGATGGTGGCATGGGGCATTAGGTTTTTACCACCGACCCTGGCTGGTCCTACAACCCCCGCTGATTGTGGGGCGTACATGCCGGCTTACCCCGGCCCGACCCCATGGCAGTACATCATGACCGTCATCGAGGTTGAGGAGTGCCAGTCCGCGCCTCCAAGGAGACGTCGGCTCATCGCGATCGCCGGATGCGTACTATTAGCGCTGCACCTGTTCGTGGCGTTCATTTGGTCGCTGGAGCCACGCGACAACGATGACTATAACTCACCGCGGCTCGTCGGCACGAGCTTAGCCTCCAGGGGCTCGAAGTCGTCTGTGGCGCCAGCATGTGCCGATGTAGAGGTGCACGATGCGGTGCGGTGCGGTGGTTTCGCCGCCTAGCTTAGGCCGAGATCGCCCGGGCGAGTTTGCGCACAAGGCTATCGGTGGTGGTTTCGCCGCCTACCATGTCGAGGCCAAGGTTGGCCAGGCCCATGGGTGTAATGTCGGCGAAGCTGGTGAGCTTGCCGGTTTTGTCGACCACGCGGTTTACTTCGGTGGGGCTGATGTGGTTAACCACCGGCTTGCGGGCAAACGGCAGGTTTTTGTACCAGTCTTTGCCTTTGAGGGCAGCGGCAATTTGCGGCAGGCCGGTACCGCCACCACACAGCAGGATTTTGGCGGGCAGGTGGTCGACTTTGTCGAATTCGGCGAGTGATAATTCAACGCCCGAGAGCCAAACTTGAATATCGGCGTTGACGGCGTCTTCCACCACTTTGGTGGCGCGGGGTCCGAGCTTGCCCTGGCTGTAGGCAATCTTCATTTCTTCGGCTTTTTCAAAGCTGGTGTTGGCCACCTGGGCGATGCGCTTGGTGAAGCTGCGGCCACCAATGGCAAACATTTTGGTGCCTTCTACTCCCCCGTTGTTGACCAGGGCGATGTCGGTGGTACCGCCACCAATGTCGATGAAAATGGCGGAAAACTCGCCGGAATCCTGGCCGCCCACGGATTTAGCCACGGCGAACGGCTCGGCAGCAATATTGACGAGGTTGAGGTCAAGGTCTTGGGCGACGGATTGCAGGGCGCCCAGGTGCACCATCGGCGCAAAAGCATTAAAGAGTTGAATGCTGACGTCTTTGCCCTGGAAGCCAATGGGGTTGGTAACCCGGTAGCCGTCAATTTGCACATCGACGATGGCGGTATTCACGAGTTTAACTTCCAGCTCTTTGTAGCCGGTTTCCCAGGTGAGCTGCTCGCGGGCGCGTTCGAAGGCGCGGTATTGCACCCGGTCGAGGATTTTGCGCAGCTCGGTCATGTCGATGGGGTCCGAGGCCTTGGCGCGCTTGTAGCGGATGGTGGTGCTGGCGCCCTTCACGAGCTCGCCGGCGATGCCGATGACGGTGGGCATTTTAACGGCATAGACGCCGGCCAGCTTTTCGGCCAGCTTGAGGGCAGCGTCACAATTTTCCACCACGCCGGTAATATCAGTGACAGCGCCGGACTGCATGTCGGTGAGGCGCTGGCGCTGGCGCCCGACGCCGACGATTTCCACGATGGACGGCGCGCCGGAAGCGGGGTCAAGTTTGACTTGGCCGATGAGAGCCTTCACGAATTCGGTACCGATATCGAGCGCCACCAGATAACGCGGGCCCGGCTCTTGTTGGCGGAGCTTAACGAATTTTTCGAGCAGTTTTGCGGCCACTCGGCCTCCAATTGGTTGGGCCGCGGCGCCAGTGCGCACTCGGCCTATGGTGAAATTGTAGCGCTTATGGCGGTGGTTGCCAAACGGCTAACGCTTGGGCGCCGGGGTAGGCGTGGACGGCGGTGTGGTGGGCTCCAACGTAGGTACCGGCGTGGGCGTTGGGCTGGGAATTTGCTCGCGGTACTGCTTAACTTGGCGGCGCAGTGAATCTTGGTCGCCCAACAGGCTGCTGTTGGCGTCGGATAGGTCGTTGACCTTATTAACGAGCAGGAAGATCCCCACGGCACTGCCCACCACGAGGGCGGCAATCACTACCCATTGCATGATGACAACTTTGGTGACAGGGTTTCGCATAACACCTCTAGCTTACTGGTTATTGGGTGAGGGTCGCAAGGACGGTGTTCTTGACGGCGGCCCGGCCGGCGTCCAGGGCGGCTTTACCGGCAGCGTCGGTGGCGCAGTAGCCGCTGGGATCCAGGTAGTAATAGGTGTAGCCGCCGATTGTTTTGACCGCATGCCCGGTAGACGTGGAGGGATCTTTCTTTCTTACTAATATTCCGAGCGCGTTATTTGCACTTCCGCCTCCGCAGTTGGGATATTTGGCCTTTAACGATCCAGTTGTTAAAGAAGCAACTCTTAATCCGCCGCTCGTTGTCCAGAAATATGTTAGGTCAGCGACTGGATCAGCGACGGCAAGCTTTGCATCGACCGGATCGGGAATACTCACCGCCGCCGAGCCGGCCACGGCCGGGGTGTCGGCGGGCGCCGGCGGCGTGGGCGTGGCCTCTGGCGCCGCGGAGGGCGCCGGTGTGCTGGCGTCGGGCACCGGGGTCGGCGAAGCATGATCAAGGTTGTACTGGTACTGCAGGTCGGAGATGCGGCCTTGCAGCAGCCTGGTGTTCTCCTGGGCGTGCTGGAATTGGATCATATTCAGCACGGCCGAAGCCACAAATCCCCCAGCACAGGCCAACGCGATGATTGTCGTTACCTTGAAGCGCATATCTACAGATTACTATACAACAGCTCCTGATTCAGGAAAGGTCGTGGCGGTCACCATCGCCAGAGGCTGCTGGACCCGTGACTTGGTTCCAGCAGCCTCACCGGTTGCCTTAATTAATGGTTTTTGTGCCTGATTTACTGAACGTGTACCGTACCCAAAACCTTGAGGGGGTTTTGCTGGTCGTGGTACGTAAACGTGCCAGTCTTATCAAACACGTAGGTGAAGCTGTTGTTGGTCAGCAAAGGGTTGGCGCTGTTAAGCCCCGGCAGGCCATTGTTACGCGGATAGGGATCCGAAGACACGCCATGGGGCGCAGTATCGGAATTCGTCCACGTGATGGCCTGGCCCCGGGCAATGGTGATGGTGGCCGGGACAAACCCTTGAGCCGTAATGTTCACCCGGGCGGGATTGATAGCAGCCTGGCCGCTGCCTGGAGCCTGGCTTGTAGCAAGCCAGACTGCGCCGGTGGCAAGGACGAGTAGACCGATGGCGGCCAGCACCAGGTGGGTGCGGGTCAGGCGGGCGAAGGGGCCGCTGCCGAAGTTCAGGCTGCTAGCTTGACGGCGTTTTTTCATCTTATTTCCTTATTAAGTTGACGTTAACAGTGAGTGACGAGCTGTTCAGGGTGGCGGCGACGTTCTTGGAGTAGTAGTTCTTCGCGCCGAAGGTTAGCTTGTAGGTCCCGTATGGCAGATTGGAGAGGCAGTAAACGCCTGAACTATTGGTGACAGCCGAGACGGTAGCGCCGGCGACAGTCGTCTTGACCGTGGCGCCGGCCAGGGCAAAGCCCAGCCAGCCCCTGACATTGCCGCAAATGCTGCCGGTTGATACGGGCGCCGGCGCGGTGGTCGCCGCAATAATCGGGCTTTGGCCGGAGACGTTGCCAGCAGCATCGTAGGCGGCGACGGCGTAGCTGTAGCTGGTGCCAGCCGTTAAGTTGGTATCGCCGTAGGATAGGGTGGTGACATTGGCGATCTCGGCGCCGGCGCGGTAGACTTTGTAGCCCACTACCCCAACGTTGTCGGTGCTGGCGGCCCAGCTGAGGTTGATTTGGCTCGAGCTGACTGGAGTCGCCGCCAAACCAGCTGGCACGCTCGGCGCTTGCGTGTCTGGCGGGGCCGGCAGCTTGACATTCAGGGCAGACGAGTCAGCCGAGACGTTACCAGCGGCGTCAACCGCGGCCACGGTGTAGTCGTACGAAGCGCCGGCTACGACGTTGGTATCGGTGTAGCTGAGGGTGCCGGCACCGAGTTGCGCAATGGTGACACCGCCACGGCGCACGAGGTAGCTGGTAACGCCAACGTTATCGGTGCTGGCCTGCCAGGCGAGTTGGACGCTAGGCGAGCTCGACGTGGTGGCCGATAAGCCAGAAGGGGTACTGGGGGCGGTGGTGTCGGGGGTAGGCGTCGGCACAGGCGTGACCGTGGTAACGACCGGCGCAATGGCCAGGTCGTCAAAGTAGACGGTCGAACCGGTGCTGCCACTATTGGAAGACACCATGAACTGAGCGGTGGTGGCGCCAGCGGGCGCAGTCACGGTGCTTGACAGGGAAGTCCAGGAACTACTGGTTAGGCTGGCTGCGGAGATCGTTGAGACGTCCAGGCTGTTATCGGCGTCATCGAGCCAGCGGACCTGGAGCGTGACCGGTTCAGTCGCGGCCCCGCTCTTGCCCCAGCCTGTCACACGGTAGGTAGTGCCGGCCGTAACTTGTTCAGTGGACGGCAGGGCCTCTTCAATCCCCCAGAATTGCGAGTTTTCGGTTACGGCCAGGCTGTGCGTGCCGGAGTGGGCAGTGGCGGTAGATTGGGCGACCGTGGTGTTAAACCAGTTCACGAGGTTTTCGGTGCCAGTTTCAAAGGTCTTGAGGTAGCTGGTCGAACCACCAGACGCCGGCGTGGCAGTAGGGGTTGGCGCGGGCGTCGCTGCCGGCGTAGGTGTTGGCGTCGGCGTGGCGGTAGCAACCGGGGTGGCTGTCGGCACCGGCGTACTGGTAGGCACCGGCGTTGGCGCCGGGCTCAGCGTCGCCGCGGGCGTACTGCCGTTGAGGGTACTGCCACCGTCCTGGTTATACGGCGCGGCCTGCCAGGTGGCAAAGCTCACGAGGTGCCCGGTGTCAATCGGCATGAAGTTCCAGGTGCCGAGGTAGGTGTTGTTGGTGAAACTGTTGCCTTGGTTAAAGGTAATGGCCTGCTGCACCGCAGTGCCCCGGTACGGTGACCACGCCGGCGAGGTGCCGTAGTT
>DATDME010000019.1:0-11359 GCA_036518915.1 Candidatus Saccharimonadia bacterium
CCCAAGCCGGTCACCCGGTATATCCGCCGCATTGCCAAAACCAGCAACGGCCAACTGATTACACCTATTTTCTTAGGCGCGCTCACGGTGCTCATTCCCTGCGGTGTAACTGTTGCGATGATGGCCCTGGCCATCGGCTCCGGCAGCCCGATAGCCGGCGCCTTAATCCTAGCCGCCTTTGTGCTTGGCACCACCCCCGTATTCTTTACGCTGGCATACTTGGCCACCAAGCTCGGTGAACGCTTGCAGGCCAACTTCCTGAAAGTTGCCGGGGCGGTCATCTTGTTCCTTGGCCTGGTCTCCATCGATGGCGGCTTGGTACTGGCCGGATCACCGGTCAGCTTTTCGGCCTGGCAGCAATCAGTCAGCCAAACCCCGCCGCCAGCCGCCACCTCAAGTGGCCAGACACCGTCCGCCTCAGATAGCCATACGCTCACATTAACCGCCAGCAGCTACGCCTATAGCCCACGCGTCATCCAGGCCAAAGCCGGGCAGCCCTACACGCTGGTGATTAATTCTGAGCACAACACGGGCTGTGGCCGGTCATTGGTCATCCCGAGTCTTAACCTTCAAAAAACCTTGCCGGAAAACGGGCCGGCCACTATTGACCTGCCGGCCCAACCCGCCGGCACACTCAAGCTGACCTGCATTATGGGTATGTATAACGCTCGGATACAATTTAACTAGGAGCCAACCGTGATCACTCAAACGTTTTCTGTCCCCGATATGAACTGCACAGCTTGCGTCATGCATATTGAGGCAATTGAAGATGAAATTGACGGCATAGCCTGCATTGATGCCAGCTATAAAAAACTGCGCATGGTCGTAGAATATGATGAAACCAAAATTTCGCCCGATGCGATCGTAGCGGCGGTCAAAGAAACCGGCTACACCGCCATACCTCAGGAGATGCAAGCATGAATCAGCTGATTGTCGGCCTTGGCTCACTCGGGCTCATCGGGCTCATCGTTTGGTGGTTTTTCGGCAAGCCGAAATCTACCATCACTAATGCCGAAACAACCGCCACGGGTCAGATGGTGCGTATCACCGTGAGCGGCGGATACATGCCAAACCGCATCCAGCTCAAACGCGGCGTGCCTGCCAAGCTCATTTTCACCCGCCAAGATACTTCAAGCTGTTTTGATGAAGTAGTGCTACCAGATTTTGGCATCAAAACCAAACTGCCCGTTGGCCAAGCCTTTGAGGTGACGGTTGACCCTGCGAAACCCGGCAACTTCAAGTATTCATGCGGCATGAACATGTTTCACGGGGAGATCATCGTCAAATGAGTACCCGCAACCTATTCTTCCTGAGCACCATCCTGAGCTTACCGCTGGCGGTAAGCATGTTTGGTATTGAATTACCCGGTGGGGCCTACACTATGGCGATTCTAGCCACGGCTGTGCAATTTGGCTGCGGCTGGCGGTTCTTAATGGGCGCTTGGCACGCCTTCCTCAACCGCGCAGCCAACATGGACACCCTCGTCGCCGTTGGTACGCTCACCGCCTACCTCTATAGTGTCTACGCCCTGGGTAGCGGCAAAGCCATGTACTTTGAAATTTCGGCGCTGCTCATCACCTTCATTTTGCTTGGATCCTGGCTCGAGGACCTCACCAAGGGCCGCGCCTCCAAAGCCATTGAGAAACTGCTCGGCCTCCAAGCCAAAGACGCCACCGTCATCCGGAACGGTCATGCCGTACAGGTGCCCGTCGAGCAAATCACCGTTGGCGAAATCATCATGGTTAAGCCAGGCGAGAAGGTCGCCCTTGACGGCGAAGTGGTAGAGGGTAGCTCGAGCGTGAACGAGTCGATGGTGACCGGCGAAAGCCTGCCCGTCGAAAAACAACCCGGCGACACGGTCATCGGCGCCACTATTAACCAGACTGGCACGTTCAAATTCCGGACCACTAAAGTCGGCCAAGACACGCTGCTGGCGCAAATCGTTGAGCTGGTGAGCCGCGCCCAAGCCAGCCGGGCGCCCATTCAAAAATTTGCCGACACCGTCTCGGGCTTTTTTGTGCCCGTGGTGCTCATTTTGGCCATCCTCACCTTTGACATCTGGTACCTCCTGCTTGGCGCCAGCGTCACGACCGCGCTCCTGTACGCTGTGGCGGTAGTGGTGATTGCCTGCCCCTGCGCCTTAGGTCTGGCCACGCCAACCGCCCTCATGGTGGGCACCGGCCGTGGCGCCAAAATGGGCATCCTCATCAAGAGCGGCGAAGTGCTGGAATCGGCCCGCGATATCAAATACATCATGTTCGATAAAACCGGCACGCTCACCAATGGCAAGCCGGTCGTCACTGACATAGTAGGGGACGATCACGGCAAAATCATACAAACCGCCGCTTCGTTAGAGGCCGCTTCGGAGCATCCACTCGCCACCGCCATTTTGGAGCAGGCCAAAACCGAGAAATTGCCCGTTCAGCCGGTCACGCAGTTTGAAGCTGTCAGTGGCCGGGGTATTACCGGCAAGGTTGACGGCCGGCCGTCTCTCATTGGCAACCGCACCTTGATTGAAGACCACCAGATCGAAATACCGTACAGCGCCGAAATGTCAAAACTCGAAGCCGAGGGCAAGACGGTCATGATTGTGGCGGAAGCCAGACAAGTCCTCGGCCTGATTGCCGTGCAAGACCAGCCCAAAGCCAACGCGCCGGCCGTCATTGCCGAGCTCAAGGCCATGGGCCTCGAACCCGCCATGATTACCGGTGACAACGAACGCTCGGCCCGCGCCGTCGCCAAACAACTCGGCATTAAGAAGGTTGTGGCGGAAGTTATGCCCGGCGAAAAAGCCGGCGAGGTCACCGCTTTCCGCACCCGGGGCAAAGTGGCGTTCGTGGGGGACGGCGTCAATGACGCGCCAGCCCTCGCCGGGGCGGACCTCGGCATTGCCATGGGCTCCGGCACAGATATCGCCATCGAAGCCGGCGGCATCGTGCTCGTAAAGAACGACCTGGCCGATGTCGTCCATGCCCTCAAGTTAAGCCGCAAAACCTTCGGACGCATCAAACTCAATCTGTTTTGGGCCGTAATTTACAATCTGGCCGGCATACCGCTGGCCGCCGGAGCGCTGAGCAGCTTTGGTTTTACGCTTAATCCGGCGATCGCCGGCCTGGCCATGGCGCTCAGCTCAGTGTCAGTCGTCACCAGCTCACTGTTGTTGTCGCGGTCCAAAATTTAGTCGATGCATTAAGAAAGGGAGGCCCCGAACAGGCCTCCCCGCACCACGTGGCGCTTGTTTACGCCGCCAGCGCCCTGCTCCAGGCGGGCCTTGCGCTCGGCCTGCGCCCGCTTCATCTGGTCTTGCAGCCGGCTAATCTTAGCGTCGGCCTCTTCACTGATTGCTTGGACTTGGCATCAATCTTATTAGCGATCGCCTTCAATCGCCCCTGAACTTTGTGCAACGTAGCTTGGGCGGCAGCCGCAGATTCAGCGTCGAGCTGATCCTCCACCACCTCCACTTTGGGCCCCCGAAACACCACGCCGCCCAGCTCCGCAATACGGACGTCCACCGGGGTCACCCAGTCTTCGTCGATTTCCGCCACCACCGCCGACGTGCCAGGCACCATTACCTCGGCCACTTCGTCGAGGAAATCGAGGCCTACGCCGGATACACCCGCGTCGGTCAGCATCCCCAGCAAGCCACCGCCGGCTGATGCCGCTGCGACCCCAGCCGGACCACCCACTATGCCCAACAGCGCGCCCGCCGTCATGCCAACCGCCGTGCCCACCGGACCCACGTCCGCGGACTTCTTCACCTGTGCCTCACCCTGAACATCCTTAGTAACCACAGCTGCCGCATACAGGGTTATTTCACCTTTGTTATCAAGGTCCGCCAAGGCCTCTGCGCCTTCATAGGCATCCGCCTCAGTGAGGCGCTTCAGTCATGGCATTAGCGTAGCTTATTGGCTGGTTGGGATGCAAAATCTGTTAGGCTCTATAGACAAACCATTTAGACCTGCGCCAAAACCGGTGCCAGCAAAATAGCCTCGGCAAAAGCAATGGTGGGTCAGTTCCCTGGCTCAGCGGATACTTCTTGCGCTATAATACTAACATTGTGATATACAGGCGCTTTTTATGGATAAACGCGATTGAGCATGTGGCGCCAGCAATCATTATCTGCGCCTGCGCGGCAGCAGTACTATTTGGCACAGCAGCTAGCGCAGCCAGTGAGGCTATCGCCCAGGCTTTCTCTATGACACCGGGACAGACGGTGTCTGCCGGCACGATTGTCAGCCTGAGTTCTGGTTCATCCAGGCAAATTGAACTAGCAACTACTAGCTCTGCCGACAGGTTGGTGGGAGTGGTTGAGTCTGAGCCTTTAGTCACTATAACCAGCCAAGACCAGCAACAAACTGCCCAGGTGGTTATCAGTGGCACCGCTGAAGTGTATGTGTCAGATCTCAACGGGCACGTGAAAGCTGGTGATAAAATTGCGATTTCGCCGGTCGCGGGCGTCGGCATGCTAGCGACCACTGATACACAAATTATTGGCACGGCTCAAACGGATTTGACGTCTGCTCGTGGGCAGACCCGCACCATTAAGGACCGATCCGGTAAAACGCGCAGGGTTCAGATAGCCCGACTCCCGGTGCAAATTGGCCTAGCCTATTACCGGGCTCCCGGGTCGGATTTTCTGCCGCCTTTCATCCAGCGGCTGGCCTATAGCGTGGCCGGCCGGCCGGTCTCTCTCTTGCGGATCATGGTGAGTTTTCTACTGCTCTTTTCGGGGCTGATCGGATTTGCCGTTATCCTGTTTACCGCTATCCGTGGCGCCATGACGGCTATTGGGCGCAACCCCTTGGCCTCAATGGCTGTCCGCCGGGGGTTGTACCAAACCGGCGGGCTAGCGATAGCGCTCCTGGTCTGCACAACGCTGGTGGCATATTTAGTGCTGGCCGTTTAGCGTACGATACTGGCCTATAGCAAACGCCAACCAAAATGACGCTTTCCTCACGCGCCCAGGCGCGCCAGACAGACCAGCCTTCGTTCGACATATCAACGGGTATGCCTCGCTCAGTCCAGCCTGTCTGGCATCACCTGGATCATCGTAATCTAAACTGCCATTTTGTGAGCGTACCTGGCTATATACTTTTATTCAACCACCCAGTAATAAAAGGCATTAAGCTCACCACTGGCTGGATTTGCAGGGCTAATGGCAAGTGCAAAACTGGCGGCGCCAACCGCGGTCACGATGCCAGCCCGGCCCTGCGGGCTAGCACCTATGGCTGTGGTCGGTGTCACAATAACCGATTTGGGCGCCGCTCCATAGGCTTGGTGGAACGTGAGGGTTATACTGCATGGTCCAGTGACGCTACCGCTGCCTGCAGTTACTGTAAACGACCCCGCTGAATCAGTTGAGCCAGGTGTGATAACGGCCGCCGGCGTGGTGCCACAAGCGGTAGGCGTGCCGATGGTTGGCGGCGTAGTTTGGGTGGAGGCAATGTGCGCGTTCGTCAGCGTTAGCCAAGCAAAGGCGCTATCTGTGCCACTCACGATAATTTGCAGTCCCGCGGTATCGGCGGTAAAAAGCGGCGTACCGCCAGCGTCCTGGATCGCTACTGCTGTAGTCCCGTTGGTTTGTGGCTTGAGAATAATGTTTCCGCCCAGGCCGGTGCCGGCTGCCGCACCGCTCTGCAGCACGAGATCACCGCCATTGTTATTGCCAAGCGCCCCATCGCCAGCGCGCAATGTAAGGTTGCCACCGTTGCCAGAAGTGGCGGCGGCAATTCCCCAAGTGGCGGTGGCGGCCGAGGTAAGAGTAAGGGCGCCGGCCGTAGTCATAAATGACGAAGCCGCGTTACCCGTGAGCGTCAAGACGCCAGCATTCACGGCGGTAGTACCGGCGCCGCTGTCCAGATTGAGGCCGCTGCCGCCATAAATGGCTGTGGCGCCAATCTGGTTCAGATTGCCAATGGTTACCTGTTTGGCATTGGTTTTGCCAATCTCAATCGCCGAAAAGGCCGGTGACGAGCTGAGATCGGTTACAACCATATCGTCAAAGTAATGCGTTTCAGCAGCGGCGGCTGTGCCGTATAGGTTGAAGTATAGCTGCGTTGCCCCGGCCGGCGCCGCCATCGTGATGCTCATTTGGGTCCAGGTAGAGGTGCTGTCAATAATTGGATTCATGGCAGTGGTGACCGGTGAACCGTTCCATACCAGGTTAGCGTTGATGGTTCTTGGTGTTGTGGCAGCCCGCACCCACCACGTCACGTAATATTGATGACCAGGCACGACCGGAATACCCGGCAGGTTTTGGTTGGCGATGATTCCCCAGAAGGCATTCGTGAAGGTAATTGCTAAGCTATTCGCACCACTATGCGCCTGGGACGAGGAGGTTGCTAGGCTAGTATTAAACCAGTCAATTACACCATCGAGGCCCGATTCAAAGTCTTTGGTTCCTACTACCGTGCCAGTGATTAGGCTGCTGCCGGTATCAATATCCACATTGCCGGCGGCCGCGGCTGATGAGTCCCCGGTGCGTACAGTAACCCCGCCACTCGGACCGGAGGCACTGGGCGCAGTCGTGACAGCAATGGTGTTGGCAGCGGTATCAACGGCGATCATATCGGCGCCGACCGTGTTCTGAACCCGAAAGGCGCCCGGGCTAGCCGCGGCACTCCGGAAGGTATTGGCGCCGGTAAAGGCTTGATTAGCAGCTAAGAAGGCCAAGCCGGCCGGCACACCACCTCCGCCAGATAGTTGGTTGGTGTAGTAGTTCGTGTTGTAGGTATTGTTATTGTTGGTGACTGAGCCTTGGCCGTCCAAGCTCGTTTGGAGCTGAAAGAAATCGCTGCCGTTGTACATGCGCAGATGGTTGGTGACTCTGTCGTAGTATATCTGGCCGGTGCTGGGCTTGACGGGCTGGTTTCCTGGCGCTATCACGATGGAACTCGACACCGCCAGGAGCCCGTTCACGCTCAACTCATTGTCGCTAGCTGCCGTGGCTTTGTCGGCACCGATGCCGTTTAGCTGCACTTGCTGGCTGGGTATAGTATTGGCCGACTGGAGTAGCGATGCGTTCTGGCGCAACTTACTGCTCTGAACGATAACCGCCAGCATTACCCCGCCCGCCAAAAACAGGCCGAGCAGCGTAAAGCCAATGACCCGCGTGCGCAGGGAGCGGCGCGACAGCCACGTCTCGTGCGGTATGATTCCGCCGGCAAAACTTTCGGCCGAAGTCTGGGGAGACGAGCCGGCTAAAGGCGTTGTCTCCAATGAGATCGGCGTCACATTACTGGCGGCTTCCAATTGTTCTGGGCGGGTAATCGAATCCATACCTTATACCTGCTCAATACCATCCAACGCAATAGTTCGTTGATTTATTATACTGCTCACGCTTCGGAAATGCTATGAATCTGTTTGAAGCGGTCGTGAAGGTGGCGAAAAAACTTGCATCCTTGCGGTTGATTTATGACAGTTTGTTTTATACAACATTGACAATCTAATGCGCGCTGCATTACTGTGCTTAATGATAAAGCCAAATATAACCTACGAGCCTGCTCGCACTTGCTGCCTCAATCTGGCGATTGAGAGACTGTTGTTGCATGGTAGGCGGCAGGTATTTGGTGTCTTCAGATAGTCAAAACTGAAAGGATAAAACGGATGAACAAACTTTCCGTGCTTGCAAAGATTTCTCAGATTCGTGGTCATATCGCCCCCATAAGTTTCGCGTCCCTCATTGCCTTTGCCGGCATGACAGGTATATGCGGAAGTGGTCGGGCAGCGGTCGCTGCTTCGTGGCCAACGCAACCGCCGGCGCAGATTTGCGATGATATGTCGGTGCTCTCCGGACCATCGTCGGCTCCGTCCGGGGCCATCATTGTACCGGCCGGCGACAACTCAGCCATGACACTCCCGTGGAATTCGCCCAGCTTTGCCCAAGCCGGCACAACGTTTTGGTTTGCGCCGGGTGTCCACACGCTGGGAGCCGGCCAGTATTCCCAGATTATGCCAGGTGATAATACCACCTTTTTGGGTGCACCGGGCGCCATTATCGATGGTGGCCGCGATAACCAATACGCCTTCACGGGCACCCACACTGGCGTCACTATTAAATACCTGACGGTGCAAAACTTTGGAGTGGCTATGAGCAATCGTGATGAAGGAGTGGTTAACCACGACCGCGGCGCCGGCTGGACCATCTCCAACAATACGTTCGTCCACAATGAGGGTGCGGCTGTTATGCTGGGCAGCAATAACCTGTTGTCATATAACTGTCTGAAAGATAATGGCCAGTACGGCTTTAGCACGGTTCCGCCACAGGGCGCCAATAACCTCAGCAACGTCACGCTCGACCACAACGAAATCGCGGGCAACAATACCGATGATTGGGAGAATCATGTTCCCGGGTGCGGCTGCACCGGAGGCGGTAAGTTTTGGGAGACCACCGACGCCACTATTACGAATAACTATGTGCACGATAACAAATCAGTTGGTATTTGGGCCGATACCAATAACGTTGGCTTCCAACTCGAGGGCAACTACATTGCCAACAATGATGGCCAAGGCTTCCTCTACGAAATTAGCTACAATGCCCTCGTTAAAGACAACAACTTCTTGCGCAATGGTTTAGTGAACGGCCCCGCCAACATTGGGTTCCCTACCGGGGCCATTTATCTATCTGAATCCGGCGGTGATAGCCGGGTTGCCAATAGTCACAACTACAGCACAATTGAGGTGACCGGTAACAGCTTTACAGACAACTGGAGCGGCGTCGTAGAATGGGAGAATGCCGACCGGTACTGCGGCTCGCCCAACAACACGAGTGGCGGTACCTGCACGCTCGTGAACCCGGGTGTGGCTAACCTGTCCACCTGTGTGGCTGGTACTATCGCCAACGCCCCGTACTACAACGATTGCCGTTGGAAGACCCAGAATGTTTTGGTCCACGGCAATATCTTTGCAATCGATAAATCCGCCATTGCCAGTTGCGCAGCCGCTCCCAATTCATGCGGGCTCCAAGGTCTATTCTCGAACTTTGGTTCATCGCCTGCCTGGTCGCCATATCGGGACGCAGTAGTAGCCAATGCTATTGCTGGGAGCCAAAACAACACGTTCACCGATAACGAATATACCGGCGACTGGCACATCATGGCGCACGACCAAAGCACGGTGCTATCGCCCAGCGTTTGGCAAGCTTCACCCTATAGTCAGGACGCCGGCAGTACGTTTGTGGGCGGTTCATCGTCTACTCCTGCACCAACGCCCACTCCGTCGCCGACGGTTACGTCCACTCCTGCCCCTACTGCTAGTGCATCAAAGACCTTTGAATCCGACACAAACGGCATGCATAACTGGTTTGGTGCTAGCGTCACGCAATCCAGCGCTCAAGCCCACAGTGGTACGCACAGTTTGGCTATCACCGAAGACTCACAGTTCTGGGGTGTTGAAGAACAATTGCCCCCGGCTGCTCAGGCGACTGCGGGCACGGTCTACACGGTTTCCGGCTGGGTGCGCGCCGGCGCTTCACCTGAATCGCTTAACCTCAGCCTCCGCTGGATGGACAGTTCAAATAACGGCATCTCGCTTGAGAGCGTCGCCACCGGCACGGCTACAACTGACGGCTGGACGCATCTTGCCGGCGTGCTGACTGCTCCAGCTGGTGCGGTGTCCGCGCAGTTTATTGTGGCCTCGTCGGGCGGAACTGCTGGCTCGGTAATCTATCTGGATGATCTGGCAATCAGCCCTGTGCCGGCTTTTAGCAAGACCTTTGAATCTGGTCTCGATGGCATGCAAACCTGGTTTAACGCTAGCGTCGCTCAATCTTCAGCTCGAGTCCATGACGGCACCCATAGTCTCGCCATCACCGAGAGTGACGCATTCTGGGGCATTGAAGAGCACTTGACGCCCCAAGCGCAGGTTGTAGCCGGCGTGCCTTACCGTGTGGGCGGCTGGTTCATGGGATCGGCTACCGCTGAGCCAGTCAAGCTGCTCGTACGATGGCTGGACGACACAAATATAAGCCTAGCGCTTGACACTGTCGCGACTGCTCAGGTGAGCGCAGACGGTTGGGTCCAGCTAGCTGGCAACTTGACAGCGCCCGCCGGAGCTACCGCTGCACAGATAGTTGTGCAGTCGCCGGGCGGGGGCGCTGCCGGATCAACTATTTACCTGGACGACATCACGATTTCGCCGCGTTAGTGCAGCGTGTGCCGAGGGCACTCTATTCAGTGCAAATTCCTGTAATACAAAACAACTACCGGCGAAATATCTCGCCGGTAGTTGTTTTGTGATTGATATTCGGGTGTGCTGTGTAGCTTCACCGTTACGGCACGGTCGTCCCGATGCTATGCCAGGCCCGGCCTTGGCCTTCGCCGCTGATACCGTAGCCGGTACCGGTTGCGGCCGCGTTAATGCTAATGGTAGCTTGAGCAACATCGACGCCGTCAAGGACTACGGTAATCGTGGTGCCCGACATCCTCATGGCGAAAGTGTGGTCGCCGGTGCCCGATGTCCAGCTCGCCGGAATGGGGTTCAGCATGGTTAGCGAAGCTGGGTTCTGCATGTAATTGGCCGCCTCAAACACGGCCACATCAGTGGGGCCAGTATTAAGGAAAGCGGTAACGCCGTTGCCGCCCGCCCACCGGCCGACTAAGCCGAAGTAGTTGCCGATTGTGCCGGCCGGAATAGATGCGGTAACGGTGTAATTGGCCGGTAGATCGCCGGCGCTTGGATTGAGCATCAGCCGATAAGCGCCGGAATCGGTGCGTATCAGGTCGCCGCTGACGATGTCTGCGTCGGCGTTGTTCACGGCGAACCAACCGTTGCCGATGTTCGCCATGCCGGTGACGTCCGCGCGCTGGAAGTTATCGGCGTCAACGCCGCCAGTTGCACTATCAGTCGACACGGTCCAGCTGCGGGATAGCAAGCTGGTAATGGCAGCTTGGCCAGTGGGGGATGGATTGGCTGTATTGGTAAGATCCAATGTGCCACCGGACGTCCCCCAACCATTTACCGTGGTTAGGACACCATCAACCGCCGCCTGGTCAAAACTGTTCTGATTCAGCAGCAACGTGGTGATACCCTCACAGCCGGTGAGGTCGATCGACGTTAGCTGGCAGCTGCTCAAGTCAACTGTAGCATTGCGCCCAGACGGAAACTGACCGCTTAAATTGGCTGAGCTATATTGGTTGCCGGAGGCCAATAATGACCGGATGGCCGATGAAGCACTCGACAAGGCGCCCGATTGCTGCGAGTTCCAGATCCAACGCTCTTGGATAGCGGGTAGCTGAGCAGCGCTAGCCTCATTTATAACAACCTGGTCACGCACGCAGTAATGATAGAGTTGCACCAGGGGCGCGGTCAGTGGCGCCATAGTTAATGTACCGCCGCTCTGCTTGGCTGCCCGCAGGTCGCG
>DATDME010000020.1:0-6795 GCA_036518915.1 Candidatus Saccharimonadia bacterium
CGTTCTTTGCCAAGCATTCTCCCCTGTTTGCCAACGTCATGGGCGACTCCAACGCCGGCCTGATCCACCGTCAGGGCCTATACTTTGGCAACAACCCCGAGTTGACCGCCGCCGAGAAGGCTGAGATTCTGGATATCTTTAGCGCCTAATCTTTGGCGCGCTCGGTCCGCAAAAGCCCCCAGCGACGGGGGCTTTGTGGTACGCGGGACAGGCGGCCGGGTGCGACAGGACTGGGAGCGGGCCGGCTTACTTGCTGACGTGCGCCAGCTTAAAAACGCGCCGGGCAGCTGAGCGCACAAATGTCACCGGCCGGCGCATAAAAACATGGCGCGTCACGCCGAGCGGGGCGAGCAGCTTGGTGGCGGTGTCGGGCTCGTAGGAGTTGATGTGTTCGATGATGCGGTCGGCCAGGGCGTCGGGATTGAACTTGTTTTGGATATCGTCGGCGGCCTGCTTGGCCAGCTTGGCGAGCTCCTCCGGGTGTTGCGTGGCCCAGCGCATCTTTTCGCGGACGGCCTCCACCGTAACTTCGGCCCACTGGTGGCCTTCGTAAAGCTCAGGGAGGGCTTTAGCGAGGCGCTCGTCGACCGGCACTAGTTTGCCGGTAGGCTCAATGAGCACGCTGTTTTCGGCCGTCATGAAGCCCGTTGAGCCGCTCCAGTTGATGGTAGCGGTGGGCAGGCCGAGGGCCATGGCCTCCATGCAGGGCACGCCCCAGCCGTTGGCGCGGTCGGTGGAAATGTAGAGGTCGGCCCGGCCATAAAGTTTCAGCAGTTCTTCGGGTGAGAGCGACACATCGATGATTTCAACCTCGGGGAGATCGGTGCGATTGAAGTCGACCTGGTCTTTGACGGAGCCGAACAGCACGTCTTTGAGGTTTTCGCGGGTCACGCCCTGGTAGCCCTCGGTGAAGGCCCGCAGGATGAGCTTGGCCTCCCCTTTCTTGAACTCGTTGAGGAAGGCAGCCAGCATGAGGTCAAAGCCTTTGCGCCAACCGAAGGCAAAGATGTACAGGAAGGTAAAGGGCTCGCCGGGGGCCTTGCTCTTCACGAGCTTCGACGGGTTGAACAGCTCGGTGTTCATGGCGTAGGGAATGGCCCAGAGCTTATCTTTGGCGACGCCGGCGGCCGAGTAGGTATCAATATTGAATTGGCCGGGCACCCAAATTTCGTCGAGGCCGTTGCAGAGGCTGACCCAGTGGGCGGGAATGCGGTCGGTTTCAAAGATGGAAATGCCAATGGTGCGCAGCGCGCCAAAGACGCGGATTTCGCGGAAGGTTTCGGGGCCCAGGTTGATGACCAGCACGGGGCGCGGGCCGGCATCAACTTTCATGAGTGATTCCAGCCAGGTGTAGGTGTCTTCGCCGAGCTCGCGGCGATGCTTGGGTCCCATTGAGATTACGCGAACCGGTAACGATTTTTTGGTGAGACCGCGGAGGTAATTACGGCTGACATTGCCATAGCCGCCACGATCAAAAACTGGTCCGACCCAAATAATGCCTGTGGCTGCTGGTTTCATAATGAGGTAACTCCGTGCTTAGTTCTTGTTACTTGTTACTTGGCTTGAGCAGATGCCGGACTTCGGCGGGGTCGATCACGCGCACTGGAATGAGCAGGCCGAAGTATACCAGAGCATACAGGCCGGCCGCCAGACACGTGATCAAAAAAACATGGCTGGTAACGCCAACGGCAAAACGCGGCAGCCAATACACAGCCGGGGCGGCGAGAAGCGCCACCAGCGCCGACTTCGCCAGCACCATATGCCCAGGTACAAAGTGGAACCGCTGGCGCGCAAACCACAATGAGGCCGCCAGGCACAAGAACTCGCTGAACACACTCATGTAAGCCGCCGCATAGTAGCTAAAGCGCGGTATGAGCACCAGGTTGAGGAGAAAGTTCAGGATAATCGTGACAATCGCTAGGTTAAGCACGTCACGCTCACGGTGCCGGGCGACGAGCAGGAAGCCGAGCAAAGCATTGAGGAAGGACAGCGCCACAGCAAAAATCAGAACCCGCAGTAGTTCAGCCGATACTTCATACCCGGTACCGGCAATTACGCGGATGATTTGCGGTGAGAACATCACAACGAACACCACCAGCGGTACGGCAAACATCAGCAGGAAGTCATAGGCTTTTTGTGTCCGCTTCTGCCAGACCTCACCGAGATCAGATTGGGCCGCCATCACCGGGAAGACGGAGGTAATAAACAGGCCCGGGAAAATCATAATCACCTCAATCAGCCGGTATGGCACCTGGTATAAACCGACGGCCTCAAAGTTACTAACATGCGGCACGATCGAATTAGCTAGATTTAAGAGCGACAGCATAATGGTATCAAGACGGTAATACACCGAGTTTAAGACCGAGGCTAGCCCAAGCGGGATCGACAGCCAGAGGGCCTTACGCCAGTAATGGAAGTTGAAATTGAGGCCCATCTGGATGTGTGAGCGGGCAAAAATATACACCGCCAGCGTAAACACGCCAGCGCCAAAGGCGTTTAGCAGAAAGATACTATTGAGGCCGAGGTGGTTATGTACCACGTAAATCAGGCCCGCAAGCGTGGCGGCCTTGGCCACCACTTCGCCCGTCACCACGTAGCGCATGTGCAGGTTGTGCTGGAAGTAGATGCTGATGGCGCTGGTGGCGGTGTTAAACAGCAAGGTAGGCGACATCAGGAGCAGGCCATACAGGAATTCCCGAGAATAACCGAGGAAAAAGCCAATAATGAGGGCCAGCACCGCCGATACCAGGCTCATAACGAGCCGCAGCGAGAGCAGCGACGACAAAATGGCCTTGGCGTCTTGCCTAGACTGCGCCAGCTCGCGCAGGCCAAACAGCGAGAGGCCGAGGTCGGAGCTGATCGCAAAAAATGACAAGAAGACCGTTACGGTGGATAGCACACCATACTGTTCAGGACCCAGGTAGCGGGTCGTGAGGCTGAGCGTAAAAAATGATAGGCCGACGGTAATAACTTTGCCGACAGCCTGGACACCGGTGTTTTTCAGGATTCGTTTGCCAAACATCGGGCTTATCATATCATTGGCGCCGCAAGCGTATCCAGCTCAGCAAGGAGCGGCTATAATGAAGCGCATGAAGATTGTTGTGGATGGGCGCCCGTACGCCGGCGGCTTTAATGGTTACACGACCTACTTATCGTCAATTATTGAGCCGCTGCTGGCAGCCGGCTGGCAGGTAACCCTCATCTCAAACCGGCCGTTTAACGAGGCGCATGCGGCCATCACTGGGCGCTGCCAAACGAAAGTGTTTGGGGCGCGCCGGGCGAGCTTGTGGGAGCAATGGTCGGTGCCGCGGTATCTTCGCCGGGTGCGGCCGCAGGTGTACTTTGTGGGCACGAACAAAGGCTTGCCGTTTTGGAAGCCGCGGCCCACACAATACATTTTGGCCCTGCTCGACATCATCCCCTATAAATTTCCGCGCCAATATTTGCTGAGTCCGGGCTACATTTTGAAGGAACTGCGCCCGGTAGCGCAGCTGATTTCCGTCTGCCGGGCGGATGCTCTGGTAACGATTTCTGAGGCCAGCGCCCGAGATATTCAGATGGTTTTTCACCGGCAGGCAAAGGCGTTGCTCATGCGGGTGAAAATCACTGGTACGCCGGAAGATTTACCGGCCGAACCCACCGAAACCTTTACCTACGTTGGCGGGGTCGATAACCGCAAACGCACCGGCGAATTGATTCAGGCATTCGCGCGGTTTGTGCAAGATCATCCGACCTACCGGCTCGTCATGATTGGCCGGGGTTACACCGAGGCGCATGGAGCACTCATGGATGAACTGGGGGTGCGCGACAAAATTGATCTACCGGGGTTTGTGGATCAGGCCACCAAGATGAAGCTCATTGCCCAGAGTACGGCCCTGGTGTATCCGTCGCTTTACGAGGGATATGGACTGGCAATCGCCGAGGGCTTCGTGGCCGGCGTGCCGGTGATTGCCGCGCCGGGCGGATCGCAATCGGAGGTGGGTGGTAAGGGCGTTTATTATGCCGACCCGCTGAATCCGCAGGCCATTGCTGAGGCGATGGCGGCCGTGCTTGATCCAGCCGTGCGACAGCAACTGGCGGAGGGCCGGAAAATTCAGTACGATAAACTGTTTGGACCCGCTATCGACCAGAACATTCAGGACTTCTTTGCCGAATATGGCCGGCGCGGCCAGAAAGGGAACGCATGAAAACTATTTTGCACGTCGGGCCGGCCAAGCACGGCATCGCGGCGTATGACCTGCAGATTGACCAGATTTACCGGCAGCAGGGTTTTGCGGTTGAGCCGGTGCTGGTGGACGACGATACCGCGGTGCGCGAGGTGGTGCGGCAGCTGGCCGGACGGCTGGCCGCGCAGCCAGAGGCGGTATGCCACTTTGAGATTGGCAGCGGCGACCAGCCAATTCTGGCGATGAGCCGGGCGCTCCTGGCGCAAACCGGCCGACCGCAGCTGGTCACCATTCATGACCCGGGCGTGGTAGTGAAGCACCCGCTGGCGGTGCCGGGTACGCTGCACACCCAGCGGGCCGTGGCGCTGCCGGCTAAGGCGGTGCGTAACACGCTGAGTGCGACGGTGGGTAAGCGGCTGCTGGCGAGCTATTTGGCCGACCGGCGGATTGTGCGCTCGTACCTGCGGCCGGACTTGGCCGAGAGCCAGAGCGGGACGTATATCCCCCAACCGACGTACCACCCCGAGTTGCCGGCGGTGCCGGCGGGTCATAGCGGTAGCCTACGGATTGGGTTTGGTGGATATTGGGGCCTCGGCAAGGGCCTGGAAACGCTGCTCGATGCGGCCGAAGAGGTGCTGAGTGACGATCCGCGGCCAGATATGAGGTTGGTGGTGGGCGGCGGCACGTCGGGCCCGCACAACGCCTACGCCGAAGGCCTGCGCCAGCGGGCCCGCCAGGTTGACCCCCAGGCCGAACTGCCCGGCTTTGTGGACGACGACGCCCTGGATAGCTGGCTGCAAAGCCTGGACGTGCTCGTGCTGCCCTACTGGCCCGAGCTGCCCAACGGCACGAGCGCCATGGCGATGCGGGCGGCCGAGCTGGCCGTACCCATTATTGCCAGCAATACCAAGGCGCTCTCCGGCCAGCTCGGCCCCGACGGCGCCAGCTACGTCACGCCCAAGGACACGCCGGCGCTCGTGGCGGCGCTGCGCGCGTTTATTGCCGACCCGGAGGCGGCGCGCCGGCGGGCAGTGGCCACCCAGCAGCACATTTTTGCCGGGCACAACTGGGCGGTAGTGGGCCGGGCGCTCAGCGCTTATGTGCAGAAATTGGAGCAAACCACATGAAACAACTGGCGATTGATATCGATATTCTGGCCCATGACTCAAAAACCGGCGTGTATTATTATACGCAGCGGTTGCTGGCGGCCCTGCTGGCCCGACCGCGCGCCTACGGCGTGACCCTCGCCTATTTTGGTAAAGCACAACCATTATCGGATTGGGAGCTGCCCGCGGGCAGTGCCACGGTGCGGGCCGTCACTTGGCTGCCGCGCAAGCTGTACCGCCTGACGCTGCGGACGGTGGCGGCGCTGCCGTTTGACCTCATGACCGGCGTGCGGGCTGATGCCTTCTTGTTTACCAAAGTGGTGGCACTGCCGCTCGTGCGGCGGGTGCCGAACGCGGTTGTTATTCACGATACGGCCTATGTGGATTATCCGGACGTGATGGAGAACTGGCACTTCCGTAAATACCTGGAGTGGGGCGTGCCGCGAGGTATTAAGCGGGCATCACTCGTGATAACGATTTCGGAGAGTACCAAGTCGCGCCTGATGGAGCTGTACGGCGTACCGGAGCAGAAAATCCGGTTGATTCCCCCGGCGGTGGATCATGCGGCTTATCACCCATACGAGGAGCCGGAAGTGGCCCGGGTGCGGGAAAAATTCGGTATTACCAAGCCATACATCTTGAGTGTTTGTACGCTGGAACCGCGCAAGAACCTGGTGACGCTGCTGCGGGCCTGCGCGGATTTCCCGCCCGAGTTGCTGCGTGATTACCAACTGGTGCTGGCCGGCCGCAAAGGCTGGCACAACGCCGAGCTCGACACCTTGCTGGATGAATTAGGTAAGAAAATCTCCATTGTGGTCACGGGCTACGTGCTTAATGAGGACCTGCCGGTGCTGTATGCTGGCGCGGCGGTGTTTGTACTGCCGTCTTTGTATGAGGGTTTTGGCATGCCAGTGTTAGAGGCGATGGCCTGCGGCGCGCCGGTCATTACCGCCAATAATTCATCACTGCCAGAAGTGGCTGGTGAGGCGGGGGTGCTGGTGGAGGCGCTGGATGTAGCGGGACTATGCCAGGCGATGGTAGACGTATTGCACGATGACCAGCGTCGCGCACGCATGCGCCGGGCAGGTTTGGCTCGGGCGCAAGCCTATTCCTGGGAAAAATCTGCTACATTACTAGCAAACGTGATTGATGAACTGATGGAAAGCGGGTCAAAGGCATGAAAATTCTGGTTACCGGCGCGACGGGCTTCGCGGGCCAACACCTCATGAAGTTGCTGGAAGCGCGGGCCGGTCATGAAATCCACGGCACATCTATGCACCACCAGCCGGGTGAGCGGATCCATCAGGTTGATCTCACGGACGCCAACGCGGTGCGCGAGGTGTTGAATGAGGTGCGGCCGGCGGCCATTTACCACTTGGCGGCGTTTGCCTCGCCAGCCCTGTCGTTTAAGCAGCCGAATGAAGCCATCACCAGCACGGTGAGCATGCAAGTGAACTTATTTGAGGCCTGCAAAGCGTTGGGCCTGACGCCGCGCATCCTGGTAGTGAGTAGCGGCCAGACTT
>DATDME010000021.1:0-10668 GCA_036518915.1 Candidatus Saccharimonadia bacterium
CCGGGTGTGGACGGACAAAACCCCGCCGCGCGCAGCCTAAAGTCTTAGCTAGGCAGGCTAGGCAACCTGCCGAGAGCAGCCTCATAATATGGCACCACGAAACCCCTATCAGGCGTCAGGTCGTGATGGCTTACGGGATTAAGCGTAAGCAGGAGCGAGCGTCAAACCACTAAAAGCGGCCTTAAGCTGCGCAAAAGCGTTGCGATTTATTTGCAACTTGGAATCTAACGTTTGCCTCCGGTCTGCACCATATGCGTGTAAAAGTCCCAACGTCGAAGCTGATCAGCCCCACGTACACCAAGAGTATACCTGAAAATCCAGTTAATTTCAACCAATAAGCATAAGAATTGTTGTTTCAAAAACTACAAAATTACAATAACCGGCAAGCATTTTGAGCCGTTTTTAGAAGCCTCGCCAAAGTTATTGCCAACCTTCTCACGCTACGATAACTGCACCATTAAGAAAGGAGTTCGAGATGGCATACGAAGACATTTGGGAAGACGACCCCATGCCGGAGTTCAGCGACGACATGGGCTATGGCTATGATGGCACCTATTACGACGAGGACCGCGGGTTCTACGAGTTCAACGAGCGGATCGACCAACCCGACGACGCCGAGCTTGACGCCGAAGCCATGGCAGCCGATGAGCCCGTCGAAACAAACAATTTAGCCAACGCGGGCCCGGGCAACGCCGATAAAGTTGATGCCGCGTTCCACGAAACGCTCACCGACAACACCGTAGCCGACCAAATTGAAGATGAATCCTTGCATGCAGAAGCTAAAAAAGACTACCCCGACATCGAAGAAGCCGCCTAACTCGGCCAGCCTGAAACTATACATTCCGGGTCTGCCGGAATTTATAGTTTCTTGACATTATTTCCAGATATTAACCGCCGAAAAATCAGCAGTTTAGTTATATTTTTCCGCCGCTTTCCAGGCCAAATCAAACATGACACGCAAGCCCTGGGCCAACTCGGCGCTGGCAATCGTGATGCCCACCGGATGCTTACCCTCAAACGCCAGCAACATGATGTGATCGCCCACCACCGTAAAATCGCCCTGGTTCGGAAATTCAGCTTGCGGGATCCAACGCGACACCCGCTGCGTCTCGCGATCAAACTGCTTCATAATCGGGCCCTCGCTCGACGAATACAGAAAGCGGCTACGAATGTTATTGCGCAAGCGGTCTGGGTTAGAGTGTGTCTGGCGGAATTCCGGAAAGTAGCTGTACAACTGGTCTAGATTACTAAAGCCCACCACCGCGTGGTCTTCAGTCCCTACTGCCTCCTTAATGAACGTGCGCATGAGCGATTTGATGCCGTCTGCGCTGTCGTACAGTCGCACCGTCGCGTTCTCACGCGGACTAGAACCCAACGCCGCCAGCTGCGGCATAATAGATTCAAAATTCTTTTTCTGCTGCTGCAGTTCAATCTGGCGCTTATCAATTAAGCGCTGCAAGTTCGAGGGGTCTTCTGGCACGAAGACCGTTTTCTTGCCCTTGGTGCTCTGACTAATCAGGCCCAACCCAATGAGAGATTCCAGAACGACATACACCGTCACGCGTTTTATCCCCGACTGATCGGCGAGCCGCTGCACCGATGCCGGACCGACCGCCAACGCTGCCACATATACCCTGGCTTCTTTATTACTAAGGCCTAAGTCCTCGATATGCGAAATTAGTTCTTGCTCATCCATGGCTTCATCATACTGCGAAGCT
This sequence comes from Candidatus Saccharimonadia bacterium, assembly GCA_036518915.1. GTDB lineage: Bacteria > Patescibacteriota > Saccharimonadia > UBA4664 > UBA4664. The sequence goes on from DATDME010000021.1 coordinate 1,719, forward strand.
ATGAAAAGTCAATAAATACTAACAACATAAATGATTTGCTTATTCGGTTTTTATTCGGTATAGTACAGGTTATAAGGAGGCAAACCCCATGCTATCAACCGTCTATGCCCCTGCCCTACTCGGCGTTCAAGGGCAGCTCGTCACCATTGAATGCGATATTACCAATGGTCTGCCGGGGCTCGTGATTGTTGGACTGGGCGACAAGGCCGTCGAGGAAGCCCGCGAGCGGGTCCGCAGCGCCATCAAAAATAGTGGCTTTACGCTGCCCGCCAAGCGGATTACGCTCAACCTTTCACCCGCCGATCTGCCAAAAGACGGCTCAGGGTATGACCTCGGCATGGCGCTGGCCATTCTCTGCGCCAGCGGGCAGCTTAGCCAGCATCTGATTGACGACGCCGTAGTACTGGGCGAACTATCGTTAAATGGCACCATTAATACCACGCGTGGGGCGCTGATTGCCGCCTCCCTCGCGCAAACCCACGGCCTGCGCCGGCTCTACATTCCACAAGCCAACGCCGATGAAGCCGCCGTTATTGAAGACGTGAAGGTATTTGCGGTATTGAGTTTAGTAGAGCTCTTCCGTCATCTAAATGGCCATGCCCCGTTGTCGGCAATTAAGGCCTCGCCCTCCAACCATCAGCCCACACTGCCCGACATGCCAGATTTCAGCCAAATTTATGCCCAGCACCGCGCCAAGCGGGCCGTTGAAATTGCCGCGGCCGGCGGCCACAACCTGCTCATGTACGGGCCGCCTGGCGCAGGCAAGACCCTGCTAGCTAAAGCTTTGCTGAAATTGCTGCCGCCATTGACCACCCAGGAGGCCATTGATATCACCAAAATCTATTCGCTGATAGACTCCAGCACACCCGGCCTGGTGACGCAGCGGCCGTTCCGGGCGCCGCACCACACCGCCTCCAGCGTAGCGATGATCGGCGGCGGCTCCCGGCCGCGGCCGGGCGAAATTAGCCTGAGCCATCATGGGGTATTGCTGCTTGATGAAATGCCCGAGTTTCCCCGGCCGGTGCTTGAGGTACTCCGCCAGCCTCTTGAAGAAGGCACCATTACCATCGCTCGCGCGGCCCATACCCTATCATTCCCAGCCCAATTCATGCTAGTAGGCACGGCAAACCCTTGCCCTTGCGGCTACTTAGGCGACACCAGTCTAAAGTGCCAGTGCCAGCCCGGCGCCATTCGCCAATACCAGCAGAGATTATCTGGCCCACTCCTTGACCGGATTGATCTCGTAACTGAAGTCCAGCGGGTGCATACCGCTGATGTGGTGCACAGCCAGTCACCTGAACCTAGCAGCTCCGTTGCGGTCAGGGTAGCTCAGGCCCGCGCCATCCAGTACCAACGCCACAGCGCCGGCCGACTTAACGCTCACTTATCCAATGATGAAATTAAAATTTATTGTAAATTAAACAACGAAATTTTGCATTTTGCCGAGGCAGCAGTTACCAATTTGGGGCTATCAGCCCGCGGATACCTCAAGTGCCTAAGAGTCGCGCGCACCATTGCCGACCTCGACGGCTCACCCGAAATCCGGCTTGAACACTTCACTGAGTCACTCCAGTACCGACCCCTAACACAAGCCGACCCCTCGCGCGCGTCTCAGCGGTTCCTAAACGCGAAACCAGCCGTAAACCGACTGACCGAGCTGCGTGTGCCCGAGTAGATACCATAATACCAGTTCGGTTAGTACCAGCATGACAGCAATCACACTGAGCCGGCGAACATCGCGCTTTACATAATCATAGTGATGGCCGGCAACAACGGCGTCAGCCGTCGTGGCCGTTACTGCCGTCGCTGATTTACTGGTTGAGCCGACCACTGAGCCCGCCTGAACTGGTTCACTGTACTTAAATTTATACTTGCGGTTAGAGTTCTTCTTCTTTGCCATGATAAGCGCATCATATCATAGGTTGCCGCCACACTTACCAGAGCCTTATACTAGATTACGGTAATTGGAGTACGCAGCTTGGGCTTAACAATCGCCGCTTTACTGCTAGCCGTCGTGGCTCTGGCAGGTTGCGGGCTGGCGCTTAGCCGGCTCCGCCAACTCTCCAGCCGCATGGAGCAAGCCCTGCAAGCCTCCACCGGCCAATCCCTTGAGGCCACACTGGCCAACCACCATAAGCATGTTACTCAGGTTGATGACCGTCTGGCTGAACTTGAAAAAAATTACGCCGACCTGGTAATAACCAACAGTGTGGCCTCACAAAAGATTTCCGTGGTGCGCTACAACCCCTTCGGTGACACCGGCGGCGACCAAAGCTTTAGCCTCGCCGTGCTAGATGGCCACAACTCCGGTTACGTCCTCACCAGCATCCATGGCCGCCAAGGCACCCGGGTCTACCTTAAGCCCATCGACTATGGCAAGGGCAAGCACTCACTCTCGGACGAAGAGGCTCAAGCCATCCAACAAGCCATTCACCGCATTCCCACGTTACCCAGTCAAAACGAACAGGAGACCAATTCATAATGGCCCGCAAGATCCACGAAGACGCCCTCGGAGTCGCCGGCGCCGAAACCATCATCGGCACTGGCGTAAAGCTCAAGGGCAACCTCATCACCGAATCTGACCTCGTCATCGACGGCCGACTCGAAGGTAATATTACCGCTGCTGGGAACGTCAGCGTGGGCGTCAACGCCCACATCACCGGCGACATCAGTGGCGTCAACGTCAGTGTTGCCGGGGAGTTGCACGGCAACATCAGCGCCCAGAATGAGGCCAGCATCCTGGCCACCGGCCAGGTGCGGGGCAACATTTCCGCCGGCGGACTAGCTATTGCCTCGGGCGGTATCTTTATTGGTCAAAGCCAAATGGAAGCCCCCGGCACAACCGAACCTACCACCGAGCCCGAGGCTGGTGAATCTGAGCAGCCCTAACGTGAGTTATCATGTACTACTACATTGTTAACCCGGCCGCCGGCCGCGGACAGATTAAGAACCTGCAAGACAAGATCCGCTCCCGACTGGATGAACTGGGCATCCGCGGCGAATGGGTTAAAACCACCGGGCCCGGCGAAGCGGGCCGGATTGCCACTGCCGCCGTCGACAAGGGCCACACCACCATCGTCGCCGTTGGCGGCGACGACACCGTCAACGAGGTCATCAACGGCGTCCATCAAGACAACGTTGCCATTGGCATCATCCCGCTTGGCCTGCATAACCGGGTGGCGGGGCAGCTCGGAATTATTACCTGGCAGCAGGCCTGCGAGGCGCTAGCCGCCCGGCGCGTTACCCCCTTCTCACTGATTGCCGCCGGCCAAAAATTCTTCCTCTCCACCCTTACCCTAGGCTTTGAAACAGAACTGGACAAACAAGTTGACACCGCCGAAACCAAACTTCGCGGCCGCATCCGCCAATTTACCGAAACCTTTGGCCACGCCGAAAACTTCCGGCCGCTGCATTGTAAAATTGAAGTTGATGAAAAATTTACAATGGAATCAGACATTTTTACGCTCGCCATCTCCAACCAAAAGTTCTTAAACCCCCTAGCTGATAACCGCCTAATTGTGACCATGTCTGAAAAACCCGCGCACCGGTTTGGGGTTGGTCGCTACGCCTGGCAAAGCCTGCGCCGCCGTGGCACCACCATCCTGGAGGACACCGCCACTACCCGCTTTCTCGCCCGGCGGGTCGTCATTGAAACCACCCCGGCTAGCGGCATTATGGTCGATGGTAAGGTCGCCGGGCGAACCCCGATTGCTATCCGCCTCACCGATCGCCGCGTCAAATTTATCACCGAAAAAATTATTGCCGATTTTAAAGGTGCGCTGAATAAAAATCTCCCAGATAACCGTTGACCATTTAGCCTCAAACTGCTATAGTACGCAAGAGCTTTTGAAGGAGACCTCCAGATAAATAAAATCCGTTTGAACCGCGAGATCACCGCCCCAACCGTCCGGCTTGTGGATGTTGATGGCTCACAACGTGGTATCGTCAGCCTTCGCGAGGCTTTAGACGCCGCGGCCGCAGCGGATCTTGATCTGGCAGAAATTGCTCCCAGCGCCACTCCCCCGGTCGTAAAGATCCTTGACTGGGGCAAGTACCGCTATGAGCAAACGAAGCAACTTGCCAAAAGCAAGAAGAATCAAAAGCAAGTTGAAATCAAGCAGGTGCGCCTGGGCTTAAAGATCGGCGAGCACGATCTGAACGTTAAGCTCAACCACGCTACCAAGTTCCTTGAGCAGGGCCACAAGGTCAAAGTTAGCCTCTTGTTCCGCGGCCGGGAAATAACCCGCCCCGAGCTCGGACGGGCCATCTTAGACCGTGTCATGGAGCAGCTCAGCCCCGTCGCCGCTCAAGAACAAGCCCCTCAACTTTCCGGTCGTGATTTAAATATGATTGTAGGACCCAAGAAAGATGCCAAAGCTTAAGACCCACAAGGGAATCGCCAAACGGATCAAAATCAGCGCCAACGGCAAGCTGATGCACCGCAGCGCATTCCGCAGCCACATGCTGGCTCACAAGCAAGCCGCCACCAAGCGCGAATACGTCAAAGAATTCGAGATCGCTGGCGGCGACGCTACCAACGTTAAGAAAATGCTCGGTAAGAACTACCGCTAACCAGGTTCAGGAGAGTCTTCCCCCATGCGTATCAAACGCGGCGTTACCGCCCACGCCAAACACAACAAACTCCGCGCCCAGACTAAAGGCTACAGCCTTGTCCGCCGCTCTAGCATCCGCCAGGCCCGCCAGGCGGTCCTAAAGGCGCTGTCCTATCAGTACCGCGACCGCCGTACCAAGAAGCAAGATTTCCGCGCGCTTTGGATCACCCGCATTAACGCTGCCCTCGGCGAGATGGGTGTATCCTACTCCGTCTTTATGGGTGCGCTCAAGAAGACCAACATCACCCTCGACCGCAAGATCCTGGCTGAGCTAGCCGTCAACCAGCCCAGCGCCTTTGCCGCGGTCGCGAAGGCCGCCAAAGTCACCAAATAAGCTTTCGCCCTTTCTAAAACTACGAGCGGCCTACTCGGCCGCTTTTAGCTTGGCCGCCGACCGGCCCGCCGCCTCAAATTCCCGCCACATGTCTTCAACATAGTCCCCCATATCCTTTCGGAACACCTCCGTGTCGAATCGAGCCGCTTCGCGCCGTAAAGCCTGGCGATCAAAGCTGAGCGTTTCAAACCGCCGCACCGCATCAACCAATGACGCTGCCGATTGCTCCGGAAACAGCACACCTGTTTCACCATCACGCACATACTCAGGAGCGCCGCCGCTGTTATAGGCAATTACTGGCGTGCCGGCTGCCATGGCCTCAAGTGGCGTAATGCCAAAATCTTCTTCCGGCGGAAAAATGAACGCCTGAGCCTCAGCAAACAATTGATTTCGCTCATCATCACTGACTCGTCCCAAAAACTCTATATTCGACTTAGCCTTCGGCTTCCAGCGTTCAATCTGCTCACCTGCTCCGGCCACCTTCAGCGGCAGCCCTAATTCATTAAATGCCTCAACCGCAATATCCAACCGCTTTGATGCCACCTGACGGCCCACAATCAAATAAAAATCAGATTTATTCGCCGGCGCATTGCGCAATACCTCCGTCTGAATTGGTGGATAAATTACAACGGATTTGCGGTGGTAGTAAGTCTCGATCCGCTTACGGATATGTTCAGAGTTGGCCACAAACCGGGTCACACCCTGAGCGGCAGCATAGTCAATTTTGCGCAGGCTCCGCACCAGCAGACTAAACACTGGCCGCGCCACCGGGTTGAACGGCCCAAACGGGAAACGCCGCAAATCCGCCATAAACCAGTCATAATCACTCCAGTAATACCGCACTGGCGTATGGCAATAACAAATATGCAGTGTTTTATCTGGCGTCCGCACGTATTTCGCCTCCGCCGCGCACGATGAAATCACCATGTCATACCGGCTCATATCAAACGTCTTAAACGGCGTGCCCATAAACAGCGGAAACAGCTGATGCTTCCGCTTTAACCACGGAATCCGGTTCAGATAAGAAGTACGAATATCTGCGCCAGCGAACTCAGGGAATTTTTCTGGGATATAAGCCGCTGTATAAATCGGCGCCTCGGGATACATCTGGTGTAATTCATACAACACTTTCTCGGCACCGCCAGGCGAAGTCAGCCAGTGGTGCACCAGGGCAACCTTCCGCTCTGCCATTAATAGGCCCCTTTTTGTCCCAAAATCGCCAGCACCGACTTCAGCAGAATCCGGATGTCGAGCATGAGATTCCAATTCTCCACGTAGAAGATATCCAGCTTTACCCGCTCGTCGTAGCTAATATCGCTCCGCCCGGAAATCTGCCACAGCCCGGTCAGGCCTGGCTTAAGTGCCAAAAAGCTCGCGCTCCGCTCGCCGTAGTGCTCTAGCTCCGCCGGAATAATCGGCCGCGGCCCAACCAGGCTCAGCTCGCCCCGTAACACATTAAACAATTGCGGCAGCTCATCGAGGCTAGTCTTGCGCAAGATCTGCCCAAACCGGCTGACTCGCGGATCATGCTCAACCTTCTGCGCCTTACGAAACTCTGGGATGAGATCTTCACGGCCCATGGCCTTAAAGGTTTCTTCGGCGTTCTTAAACGGCCGGTCCGGGCCATCACAGTACTTCCACATCATGGTGCGAAACTTATAAATATAGACTTCATTGCCATTACGGCTCAGCCGGCGGTGCCGAAATATCACTGGTCCAGCCGGGTCTTTAATTTTGAGTAGCAGCGCCACCGTGAGCAAAATCGGCGAAAACACGACAATCGCCCCCAGTGCGCCTAACACGTCAAACACCCGCTTGGCCACCCGACCCCAACCTTCAAGCGGTGTGAGGCGCATCTCCACCATCGTCACACCAGCCAGGGTGCCTACCGCCGACTGGGCCGCGTACAGGCCGAAGTGGTTTGGCATAAATTTGTACGTGACATGGTGGTTGGTGGCATAACGCACCATCGCCAGCACTTCGTCTTGGTCAAGGGCCGAATCCGCTTGAATGATTTGATCGAGCTCCGTTTTGCCCAGTGTCTCCAGGGCCTCATCAAACGAGTTATATACGGCCAAACCAGGCATCCGCTTAGCGGCTCCCCTGGCGGTATCAACGCAGCCGAGCAACCGGTAACCAGAGCGCGTCAGCCGCAGCTGATCGCGGATTTGCTGGGCCACCGGGCCGCTGCCCACGAGCAGCGCGTTCTGCACTCCCACGCCAAAATTGAACAGCCATTGCTGAACGCCCCGCACAACCGCCCGGCACATAATTACCAGCAGCAACCCAAGCCCAAAGGCGTAAATCGGCACTGCCTTCGAAGGAAACAGCGATACGGGCTGCAAAAAGTCCAGCAAAATTGTAATCATCACACCGCCCGACACCGCCACAAATATCTTGCCCAGCTCACTCCACCGGCCACGCAGGTTCGTTTGGGCATACAACCCCGAAAGCGCAAAAATTAATATCCAGACTGGCAGTAAAATCAAGATAACCTGCAAGAAATTCATCGCCGAAATGGGGTGCGCCACTGGCCGATCTTCAATTTTTACCCGGATAATAAATGCCAAAACAAAGGCGCCCATCAAAGCCACAAAGTCGATGGGTACCATGATCACACTAAATATAAGTTCGCTACGCTTGCGCATCAAATCTGGGTATTACCGCCTTATTGTATCACCATAACCAAAAACCGGCCGCTCTATTACGAGGCTATAGCCGGTCAAAGGGTCGCCAGGCCAGTCATAAGCCGGATTCTGTCGAGGGTAATCATCTATCTAGGACGCCTGTTGCCAGGCGCCTCAAGCGGTTTATGCGCTTAAGCCAGCGAGCCACTGCCCCTGCGGGACGCTTAAGCTCCTTGCAGCGGATGGGGTTTACCTCCCGCACCGGTCACCCGGATTGGCTGTGGGCTCTTACCCCACTCGTTTCACCCTTACCCACGTTGCCGTGAGCGGTATCGTTTCTGTGGCACTTTCCCTACGGTCGCCCGCGGTTGCCGTTAGCAACCATCCTGCTCTGTGCTGTCCGGACTTTCCTCACGACCGTTTCCGGCCGCGCGATTACCTTCTGACCTGACACTATGATTATAAAACAATTACTACTGTATTGCAATTTAACAGCCAGTCACAGACATTTAGATGCGAAAATTACAACGAAATGCCGGCCTTACGCTGGACTATCGGTCACAGCATAGCTGCTCACATCCACCAGCTTATCCCACTGCGCTGCGTGCAACTTGCGATACTGGGGGTAATCGGCGTCGGTGACCATATGAGCTTTTTTGGGATCGACCAAGCGGTCGATGAATAACCGGCCATGTAAGTGGTCTACCTCATGGCACACCACAGCCGCCGCCCAACCAGTAACATCCACGGTCGTGGTAAAACCCGACCGGTCGAGCGCCTCAAGTTTGACTCGCTCGGGCCGGCGCGTCGTGCCCCACCAGTGCGGAAAATTAACACAGCCCTCCAACCGCTCGCGCAAAACTTTCGACTGCCAAACAATCCGCGGGTTCACCAGCACCCTGATGTCATGATAGCCCGGCCGGCCAATTGCCAAATCCACGATGCAAATTTGCTTCATAATGCCCACCTGGTTAGCCGACAAGCCAACCGTTGAGGGCGTAGCAACCTGCCCAGCACCGCGCTGGACATCACGCGCTGCCGCCCGGCCATACACAAAATCGAGCAGCGCATCAATTTCTAGCTGCTGCTGCCGGTCGCGCAAATCCCGTCTTGCGACTGGAGCACAACTTTGGCGCAACCGTGGATCAGATTGTGACAACGCTTCCAGGACCATACTACGTACATTACGCAGTTGTACCCATCATGACAATTAAGAAACGAAAACAGCCGCTGCCGCGGCTGTTTGGATTATATAGCCATCCCAAAACAACAAGATTATATACTGCGGTAAAATCGCTGTCGGGCCAACCCAAGCCGCCAAAACCGCCCAAGAAAGTTCTTCGCTCCGTTGCACTCAAGTCCGTTGACCCAGTAGC
>DATDME010000022.1:0-11630 GCA_036518915.1 Candidatus Saccharimonadia bacterium
GTCCTCATGATCAACGTCACCCGCAAAGAAATGAGGTCGGATATAGATGAGCGCATTGCCAGGCTCGAAGCCCGTCTACCCGCTATGCTGAACGCCTACCTCAACGCCACCATTGATGACCGCGTCAACGTAGTACTCAGCGACGTGATCTCCGAGCAAAAAGAGCGCCTTACCCGCATGCTAACCGAAGATCTATTGGTCACTAATACCAAAATCGACAACCTCGATAAGAAACTCTCCAAGCTCAGCCGGCAAATCACCAACCTTACTCAAGATATTTACAAGCGCAACCGCGATCTTGTTGATATCCAGCGCCGCCTGATGAGCGTCAACGACCGTCTCACCTATGCCGAAGGCCTTTTGCTGCGGCGCTCAAATCCAGCTTGACGTACACATAAAAATCCGCTACTATAGCCAGGTTCACCCAAGACAGTAGCCGCCACGCATCCGCAAGGCTTAATTCGCTACCGAGGTAAGCAACATTTCGGGGCCGGAGTTATCCGCCACAATCTGTTGATCCTTGTACGTCTCTGAGTGCGCACCCAGAGATTTTTTAATTTGATCCGCGCATCCCGCGCGAATCGAAGGGAAAGGTACCATATGGCCATTTCTCGTAGTGCGAAAGAGCAGTCAGTCGCCCAGCTGTCTGACGAGCTCGGCCGCCTCAAATTGGCCGTCATGACCGACTACCGTGGTCTGACCGTCGCCGAAGTTGAAGAACTTCGCGGCATCTTGCGTGAGCAAGGCATCACCTACCGGGTGGCCAAGAACACGCTGCTGCGCCTGGCTGCGTCCAACAACGACGCCCTGGCCGACGTTGACCCCAAAACCTTCTCCGGCCCCATGGCTCTGGCAATGGGTTTTGACGACGAGGTCGCTCCGGCCCGTCTGATCTTCCAATACGCCAAGAAGCACGACGCCCTGGAGATCGTTGGCGCCATCACTGGCGACGGCACCGTCCTTACCCCGGCCGAGGTCAAAGCCCTGGCGACCCTGCCCACCCGCGAGCAACTCATTGCTCAGGTGGTTGGCACGATTGCCGCCCCGCTTACCGGCTTCGTGGGTGTCATGGCTGGCAATGTCCGCTCCATCATTAACTTGTTGCACGCTCTCGAAGAGAAGCGCGCCTAACTAAAGGAACAAAGTCATCATGGCTGAAGTTGAAGAGAAAACTGAAGAAACTGTTGAAATCCCGGCTAAGTTCGAGAAGCTCGTTGAGGCTATCGACAAGCTGAGCGTGCTTGAGCTGAGCGAGCTGGTTAAGGTCCTCGAGAAGCACTACGGCGTGTCCGCGGCTGCCCCGATGGCCGTAGCCGCTGCCCCGGCCGCTGGTGGCGATGATGCCCCGGCCGCCGAAGAGAAAACGACCTTCACCGTCGTCCTGGCCTCGGCCGGCGACCAGAAGATCAACGTCATCAAGGCTGTCCGCGAGATCACCGGCCTCGGCCTGGCGGAAAGCAAGGCTCTGGTCGACGGCGCCCCCAAACCCGTTAAGGAAAACGTGGCCAAGGCTGACGCCGAAGACGCCAAGGCTAAGCTGGAAGCTGCCGGCGCTACCGTCGAGCTGCAGTAAGCCTACCCTGCACTACGCACCAAATTACGGCCCCTCCGGGGGCCGTTTTTTTTGGCTAGTACTGTAGCGCCGAACTTGCACACCGGACCCCGCTAACAACATGCCGCACCGCCGTACCGAGCAGCAACATGATACAATCTGGCTAAGGAAGAGCATTATCTCGTGAAGCAATACTCGCATATCGGATTCATCGGAGCAGGCAATTTAGGCGGTGCACTGGGCAAAAACCTCCAAAAAGCTGGCTACAGCGTCTTGTACTGGGACGTCGACAAAACCCTAGCTACCGCCAAATCGCTCGATGACCTCGCCCAATCATGCGACCTCATTCTTATCTGTACCCCCTCACAAGTAAACCGCCTGATTGCCCGCGATATTGCCCAAGCCGTCGGCAACGCTCCAACGCCCACGGTTATTTCGCTCGCCAAAGGCATTGAACCTGGCTTTATTACCATGGACCAAGTACTGGCAGCCGAACTCGGCCGGCACTACATCTCTGGCGTTGTCAGCGGACCGATGCTCGCAAGCGAAATTACTACCGGCGGCATTTCCGGCGCCATTGTCGCCACTACCGAGGCCGAGGCCACAGCCGGCGTCGCCCATATTCTGGTCCAAGCCGGCGTTATAACGAGCGCCTCCAGTGACGCTACCGGCGTTGCCCGCTGCGGCGCCCTCAAAAATGTCTACGCGCTCATCCTGGGCATGGCCGATGGATTAAAACTAAGCTTCAACGCTAAAAGCGTCCTCACTACCTTGGTCATTGCCGAGTTTCGCCAGGTTCTCGCCACGCTCGGCTCAAGCCCCGAGTTGACCTATTCACTCGCCGGCCTGGGTGACCTGCTTACCACCGGCTGGAGTGGTTCGTCATATAACTGGAGCATCGGCAAGCAGCGCGGCGAGGGACAGCCGGCCGGGAAGGGCGAGGGCTACAACACCCTCATGCAACTACCCGAAGTCCTGCCCATTGCCGAATTCCCGCTTATCTACGCGGCCCATGCTATTTTTAGCAACCAAGCCGGCCCCGAAACGCTCGTCGAGATTATCAAGAAGCACAATGGCTAGACTCAAACCGGATAGCCCAATCATTCTCTATTCGCATGGCTTCGGCGTGCGCCAAGATGATCGCGGGCTGTTTACCGAAATCGCCCAACAATTGCCCGGCTACCGGCACATTATGTTCGACTACAACCAAGTAGACGAGGACGGCCGGTCGCTTACCGTCGGCTCCCTGATAGACCAAGCCAAACTATTAGAACAAACTTGCAACTCTCTTAAGGCCACTTATCCGAAGGCGCTTATATATCTTGTCGCGCATTCACAAGGCTGCGTTGTAGCCGCACTGGCCAAACTAACCGGACTTACAGCCGCTATATTACTCGCCCCGCCCTCATCTATAAGCTACGACCGGATGCGCACCATCTTTGAACAGGGACGAAACTCCCGGTTCTCTCGCAATAGCATATCTACCCTCGAGCGCAGTGATAGATCGACAACCACTGTCTTGCCCACCTATTGGGTGAGCCTTGATAATCTGGATGTACCCGGCGCAATCAGCCAATTGGCACAGCATACCCGCACACTCTTAGTCGAAGCGAGCCAGGATGAGATCCTCGGCTTACAAGATTTCACCACGCTTTATCCAGGAATAAACCGCCAAATCCTTGTGGCAGACCATAACTTTACCGGCAGTGCCCGTCAATTAACCGCAGACCTCATCCAATCGTTTCTCCAAGCTCAGCCAGTCTTGGCTAATGCCACCAATACCAATCAGGAGTTTAACGGCGTTAAAGGAACAATCTTCATTGGAGAGCAAGTTTTGGTTTACCGCCGGTCACCAGACATTGCGCGGCACCCCAACGAGCTTGACCTGAGCGGTGGTGGCCGGGAAGGTCGTGAAAGCCCAATTGAAACCCTTTGCCGCGAAGCCAAAGAGGAGTTCAACCTCGATTTACACGACAAAATTGTCTATAGCCGCAGTTATCCGGTGTTCGCGCGCGACGGCCGGATTTGGTACTTCATGGTTGCCAAATTACCTACAGAAGCAGCCCAGCACATCGGCGCAGGGTCAACGCCCCTCAACGATGTTGCACCCGGCTACGAAAGCCAACATTACCAACTCATGAACCCGAACGAATACTTGGCAGCCACCGATGCCTGGGCCGACTATCAACAGTGCACCAAAGACTACCTCGTTTATCAGGAAACCAGCCATGAAACCCCAACGCGTTAAAATTATCACTACCATTCCCGCCAGCCACGCAGATGCCCTGCGCGAGGCGGTTGGCGCCGCCGGCGCCGGCCAGCTCGGTGAATATAGTTTTTGTAGCTTCACCACAATAGGCACCGGTCGCTTTAAACCAAGTGACCAAGCCAAACCGCATATTGGCACTCCCGGCCAATTTGAAACCGCCGAGGAAGAACGCATCGAGATTGAGTGCCGCTACGCCATCGCCAAAACCGTCATCGCTGCTCTGCGTGCCGCCCATCCCTACGAAGAGCCAATGATCGATATCATTGCCCTCATCGACGAAGCCGATTTATAAACTGGGGAAAATTCAACAAAAATCCAAACTTTACCGCATTCTTCTATCAGAAAACTGTAATATGTTTTGACTTTGTTCGCGAAGCAATGTAAGAATAGAGCCAGAGTGAGTGCGTTTGAGACAAATCTCGTACTTTGATGTAGTACAAGGAATGACCGAAGCCCGCCAAGGAGACGTACTTAACGTACGACGACTGCGGACTGGAGGAAATGACGCAGTAATACACAGAGTACGAGATTTGCGAGATTTGTAAGAAACCAATACCAAACCAACCAAGGAGTATGGTGGTGGCAGATATTACGGAAAAACAGCTAAAAACCCTCAAGAAACTGATTGAATCAGCCGAGACCAATTTGGCCGGCGCCAAGGAGCTGCTCACGAGCCTCATTGGCTCCGAGGCTACTGTCACGCCCGCCGAAGCCAAAACCGCCGCGGCCTCGCCCGCCGGCAACGGCCGGGTCGTTGAAGGCGCCTTTGACGGCCAGCACATGGTTGGCCCCGACGGTAAGTCCTACCCGGTGCCAGCCAACTACGCCTCCAAGAGCAAGCTCGTTCAAGGCGATCAGCTCAAACTCATCATCGGCGACGACGGCACCTTCATTTACAAGCAAATCGGCCCCGTTGAGCGCAAAAAGCTCATTGGTACCCTGGGCCTCAAAGACGGCGCCTACTACGTGGAGGCCCGCGGCCACGAATATCACGTCCTATTTGCGAGCGTCACCTACTTCAAGGCTCAGCCCGGTGACCAGGTGACCATCGTCATCCCCGACGCCGGCGAGGCGGACTGGGCAGCCATTGAGGCCGTCATCGCCTGATGACAATCACTTTCGTCACGGGCAACCAGGGCAAATACAACGAAATTGCCGTCATTATTCCTGGGCTTGAAATGCTCAAGCTTGATTTAGACGAAATCCAAGGCCTTGATCCGCGACCCATCATTGAGCATAAGCTGCAACAAGCTTCCCAGAGCTACCCGGGCGCTCTCATCGTCGAAGATACTTCGCTAATGTTTAATTGCCTGAACGGCTTACCCGGCACCAATATCAAGTGGTTTGAACAGTGCCTCAGCAACAGCCAGCTCGCCGACCTTGTCAGCCGGTATGATGACCATTCCGCCATCGCCCGCAGCACCATTGGCTATCGTGACGAGCAGGGAAAAGTGAAATTTTTCACTGGCGAGATCACCGGCAACATCGTCCCGCCCCGCGGCACTCTCAACCCATTCGGCTGGAACAACATTTTCCAGCCCGACGGCCACCAGCAGACCTTCGCCGAAATGACCATCAGCGAAAAGAACCACATTAGCATGCGCGGACAAGCGGCCCACGCCCTCCAGGCATACCTCGCGGCAAAATAATTTTCGGCGCCAACTGGGCAGGCTTATCCACTGTCGGACCCCTTCAATCTCAGATATACTAATATCAGCATCAGGTGGATAAGGATGAGTGATCAGGTCTTATATCGTAAGTACCGGAGTGGTAGCTTTGCCGAGGTAGTAGGGCAAGACCATGTCGTACAAACCCTTACGGCAGCCATTGCGGCCGGCCGGTTAGCCCATGCTTACCTGTTCACCGGACCGCGCGGCACCGGCAAAACCAGTGTGGCCCGCCTGCTCGCCCGCGCCGCTAACTGTACCGGCGATCCTAAGCCCTGCGGCGCCTGTGAACTATGCCAAACCGCGCTCAACTCCACACTCGACATCATTGAAATTGACGCCGCCTCCAACCGCTCCATTGAATCCATCCGGGAGCTGCGCGATAAGGTCGCCGTGGCACCCAGCATCGGTTCGCGCAAGGTGTACATCATCGATGAGGTACACATGCTCACCACCGAAGCCTTCAACGCTCTCCTCAAGACCCTGGAGGAACCGCCGGCCCACGTTATGTTCATCCTAGCCACCACAGAAGCTCATAAAGTGCCCGAAACCATTGCCTCGCGCACCCAACGGCTCAACTTCCGCCCCATCCGCGACGCTGACCTTATCCGCCACCTGCGCTTCATTGCCCAGCAAGAGGGGATAACCATTGATGACGAAGCCCTGGCCATGGTGGCGGCGGCCTCACGCGGCGGCTTCCGCGACGCCATTAGCATCCTCGACCAACTCAGCGCCGGCACGGGCAGCCCCATCACCACCGCCACCGTGCGAGCCGTTTTGGGCTACGCCAGCCTGACTGAGCTGCATCGCCTGGCCGTGGCCATTGCCAGCGGACAAACGGCCGCCGCCTTGGAGCTGGCTGGCCAACTGGCCGCCGACGGCGCCGCCCCCGCCCAGACCGCCCTCGGCCTCATGGAGATTTGGCGCCAAGTCATGCGGGCCGGCGCCGGCCTGCCGGCCACCAGCGAGCTACCCGCTGAGCTCAGCCAGGTTGACGCGCACCGCGCCGCCGCATTTGTTGAGGCTTGCGCGGAAGTCGCGCGGTCGGGCTGGCCGGAGCTAGCGCTCGAAGCCACCATCGTTAAACTCACAACTGATCCGGCCAGCCCGGCGGCCGCCCCGACCAAACCAGCCGCCACGGCCGCCAAGCCGCCGGCCGCCAAAGCCGCGCCGGCCCCCGAGCCGCCCAACGAACCTGCCCCCGCGCCAGATTCCGCCGGCGCCGGCCTGGCCGAAGAGCTCTGGCCAAAGGTAGTTGTGCTACTCAAAGCCAAAAACAACTCCTTAGGCGCACTGCTACAAATGTATCCGGCCGACTTTGGCGCCGACGAGATCATTATCAAACCCCGCTTTAACTTCCATCGTGACCTCTTCATGAAAGCCGCCAACCGCGCCCTCATTGAAACCGCCGCGAGCAAAGTCTACGGCCGGACAGTGCGGGTAAGCGCCAAAATTGCCGATGACAGCCAGCCGCCCGCCCGCCGCCGCGTTAAGTCTAGCCCAGACGCCGAACTCGTCTCGTCGGCCCTCGAAATTTTAGGCGGGGAGGTAATTGACTGATGCCCGGCGAACCTACCGCCCGGCGGCGTCCACGCCAACCCGAGGCTACCCTTGAACACATTATGGCCGGCGAAGTTACCGCCGGCCGCATTCCGCCCCAAAACATCGAGGCCGAAGCCAGTGTGCTTGGCTCGATTCTCATCGAAAAAGACGCCATCATCAAAATTGCCGATATCGTCAAAGCCGACGATTTCTACGTTGACCGCAACGGCCTGATTTTTGCGGCCATTATGGACCTCTATGAGGCGCGCCAGCCCATCGACGTCATTAGCTTAAGCAACAAGCTGGCCGAGGCCGGCGAGCTTGACCGCGTCGGCGGCGCCACCTACATCACCGAGCTCACCACCGCCGTGCCCACCGCCGCGCACGTTGTGCATTACGCCGGCATCGTGGCCCACAAAGCCACGCTGCGCCGGCTGATTGCCGCCGCCTCCAATATCTCCGGCCTGGGCTACGACGAGCAAACCCCGCTCGACCAGCTCCTCGACCGCGCAGAGCAAACCATCTTCGAGGTTAGCCAAAAAAATCTCAAGCAAAATTTCATCCCCATTGCCAACGTGCTGGCCGACTCCTTCGACCGCCTGGCCGAGCTGCATTCCAACTCATCTAAGCTCCGTGGCGTCCCCACCGGCTTTAAAGACCTCGATAACATGCTCGCCGGACTCCAATCATCAGACCTCATCATCCTGGCCGCCCGCCCATCCATGGGTAAGACCACCTTCGTCATGAACATCGCCCACCATGTGGCTGCCAAAGAAGGTGTGCCAGTGGGTTTCTTCAGCCTTGAGGTATCCAAGGAACAGTTGATTGACCAATTGTTGGCGATTGAATCGGGCGTCGATTCGTGGAAACTGCGCACCGGCGCCCTCGACGACGATGATTTTCCCAAGCTCAACGAAGCCATGGCCGAGCTCTCCGAAGCGCCCATTTACATTGACGACTCGGCCATGACCAACGTTATGGAAATGCGCACCAAGGCCCGCCGCCTGCAAAGTGAGCACGGCCTGGGCTTGATCATCATCGACTACTTGCAGCTTATTTCCGGCGGCGCCAACGCGCGTGACGGCCGCCAGCAAGAAGTATCCGAAATTTCGCGCGGCCTGAAAGGTTTGGCGCGCGAGCTCGGCGTGCCGGTCATTGCGCTCAGCCAGCTCTCGCGCGCCGTCGAATCGCGCACCCCGCCCATCCCGCAACTGGCCGATCTGCGCGATTCCGGTTCCATCGAGCAAGACGCCGACGTCGTCATGTTCATTTACCGCGAAGCCTACTACAACAAACAAACCGACCGCGACAACATCACCGACATCCTCATCCGAAAGCACCGCAACGGCCCGGTGGGGGATGTCGAACTGTACTTCCACCCCGAGCAGCGCCGCTTCACCGACCTCGAACGCTTCCATGGCTAGCGCAATGGTAATAACTTGCCTGATACCTGTAAAATCGGTTATGCTTATAGAAGAACTAAGAGATTCCCATGGCACACTCGCCGAAGCTGGGCATAACTGAAGTCAAGCGCGTTGGTAAATTTGGCATCGTCGGTGTCATCAACACCGCACTTGATTTCACCATTTTCAATGTTCTGATCCACTGGTTGCACCTCACACCCGTGCCAGCCAACCTCGTTTCTACAACCTGCGCCATGGTATTTAGTTTTGTGGCCAACAAGCGGGTGGTTTTTCAGCGAGATTCGGGTTCAGTTGTTAAACAAGCCGTCACGTTTTACCTGGTGACCGCCTTTGGACTATACGTCATCCAAACTGGTACGATTCATCTGCTGACCGAGGTTTGGACGGGACCAGTGCAGCTAGCTGTCGCGGTCGCGCACGCCACCGGGCTCAGCCACTACCTCAGTGACGCCACCATCACCAGCAATACGGCAAAAATCATCGGCACCGTATTTAGCCTGGCCTGGAACTATATCTGTTATAAGAAAGTGGTGTTTATCTAATGGCCCGTACCACCGCCCGCATTGCCCGTATTACACCACCCTTTAGCTGGCTTGGCCCGTACACGACCGTGGTTGGCTTGCTCGGCACCGTCTTGATTGCCGCCGCCTTCCGCACCTGGCACCTCGACCTGCTGCCACCCGGACTGCAAACCACCGTGGCTTCGAGCGCCTTGCAGTCAATCAAATTGCTCGAGCACGGTACGGTGCCGGGCTTCAATCCGGCTAACGACTACGCCCCGGCCTGGGTGGTACTGCAGGCCCTGCCGATTAGCCTGTTTGGCACCACCGCGCTGGCACTGAAACTCTGGCCGGCCCTGCTTGGCACGCTCGCGGTGCTCACGAGCTGGCTGTGGCTCCAGAGCTGGTTTGGCCGCCGCGTGGCTTGGATTGGCGCGCTGACACTCGCCGTCATACCGTGGACCGTCACGTTGTCACGCAGCGGCTCACCGGTGGCCATCGCGCCACTTTTGCTCACGCTCAGCCTGTGGCTGGCCACGGCCGTCTGGCGGCGGGGGCGGCCGCTCGCCATTGCCGGCCTGGTTCTCACACTCATTGCCGATCTGTTTTTCGGCCCGCTCGGCTGGGCGATTGCTGCCACGCTTACCGTCTTGGGCGCCGTCCAGCTCATTCACGAGCGCCATGCGCAACTCATCACCAAAGGCCGGCTGGTGACCAGCGTGCTGGGTCTGGCCGGGCTAGCCACCTTCGCCGTGGCGGCCGCCAGCTCTGCTCACGACCTCCAGAACCTGCCCGGCGTCGCGCATCTCACGTTCAACGCCAGCCAATGGCTGGGCAGCGCCTCGGCCGTCGTACTGATGATTTTTGCCCCCAACGCCGGTGACATCAACTACCAGCACAACCTAGCTGGCGAACCGTTGCTTAATGCCTTCCTCGGCCTGATGTTTGTTGCCGGCTTCTTGGTGAGCCTCTCGCGGCTCCAGCACCGCCGCTACCGCTGGGTGTTGGGCTGCCTGGCTTTGCTGCTCATTCCCGGCGTTGTGACCACCGTTGGCGTGCCCAACGCCGCGCGCATTTACGCCGCCGCGCCGGTAGTGGCCGCCGTGGCCGCCATTGGCACCTCATATCTGCTCGAGCTGTGGTTTGCCACCTTCCCAATTAACTCCGCCGCCCGGTCCGGCGGACAAGCCGCCGTCCTCGTGCTCCTCGGCCTCACCGTATTCCTGAGCTATACCCAGTACTTTCGGGCCTGGGGGCAAATGAGCGAAGTCTACGCTGCTAGCAACGATGGTCCGGCCCATCTGGCCGCCAACCTCAAAACCGATAAGTTTGCCGGCCAGCGCTATCTGGTGGTACCAGCCGCTCAGCGCGACATCGTGGCCTACCTCAGTCATGGCGGTCCGAGCTACACCACCCTCAACCCGACTGATATTGCCGACCTGCCCACCGCCAGCACGCCCCGCCAGTTTTGGATGACCCCCGAAACCCGCGACGCCGCCATGAAACTTATTAAAGCCAAGTTCCCCGGCGGCGTACTGCGGCCGCATTACTCAACCTTCAACCAAACCGAAATTTACTACACCTACGAGGCATCCAAGTGACCGACCCTCAACCCGATCTGAGCATTATCGTACCCGCCTACATGGAAGCCGCCACCATCAGTACGTCGCTGCAAAGGCTCGCCGAGTTTCTTAACAGCCGCGATTACGGCCACGTTGAGGTCATTGTGGTGGTAGCCCACTCCAGCGACGACACCGCCAAACTGGCCGCCGCCGAAGCCGACCGCTTTGAAAACTTCCGCGTCCATGACGTTGGCCCGCGCGCCGGTAAAGGCCGCGACGTGCGCGCGGGCATCTTGGAGGCCAAGGGCAAATACCGCGTTTTCATGGACGCCGATATGGCCACGCCGCTGAGCCACCTCGACGAACTCTACGCGGCCCTCAAGGGCGGCGCCGCAGTCGCGATTGCTGTACGCAACCTCTTCAGTATTCACAAAGACCCGCTGCGCAAACTCATGTCCAAAGGCGGCAACGTCTTTACCCAAGTGCTCATCCTGCCCGGCATCAAGGACACCCAATGTGGCTTCAAGGGCTTCGAAGCCGCCGCCGCTGAAAATATCTTTCCACGCATGACCATGCTCGGTTGGAGCTTCGACATGGAAGTCCTCAAGATCGCCCGGCTCCTGCATTACCAAATTGCTACCGTGCAGGTAGACGATTGGAAAGACCCCAAGACCGAGAAGATGGGCTTGGTAGGGGATTCTCCGCTGCGCGCCGCCATTCAAACCCTGCTCGACGTGGTAATCATCCGCCTCAATGTCTGGAAAGGCGCCTACAAAAAGGCCCACACCTCCACTAAGCCACAAACTTCCACCTAACGTGATGGGCATCACATTTTGGCCTTACGCAGCCAAAATTTGGGGTTGTTAGATTTAAAACGGTTATGGTAGGATAAACAGGAACGAAACAAGAGACGCAAATGTGAGTCACGCAGAGTTGAGGCGGACGCTTCCCCTTGGTGTTTTCCGCGATAGAAATGGTGTCAGCCTGGTCGGCCGTCAGAAGTACGGCGAGACCTGGCGCCTGGTCATCGGCCACGGGCGCCACGACAACTTCCACCTCGCAGATGTCCACCCGTCCCTCGTGCTGCCCCTGGGCCGCAAAGCCCGCCTGGCGC
>DATDME010000023.1:0-4609 GCA_036518915.1 Candidatus Saccharimonadia bacterium
ACTTTGTTCCGTCAGCATTGAGGTACGTGCGGTTGTGCTCGCTGCGCCCTTCATCTAAGGCCTGAACATGGCGCGAGTCACGACCTCGGCCGGTTTGCTCTTTCTTAAACTGGTCAGCGAGTTCTGCGCGTACCGAATCAGGCATACTTTGCGCTTTGCTGCCAGGTAGACCCGCGTCCGCTGCTGGTGGTGCACTAATCTGATTATCTGTGGCCGCTAGCGGGTGGGGGATTCGAGCTTGAGCATCCTTGTACTGTTCAAGTAAATATGGCAGCCCGGAAGCAAGAATATTAAGGAGAAGAGCGATCGTTGCGGTGATGTGGAGCGATTTATACATTACTGCGGCATCAACTCTTGGGGCCATTTTGGGCACAAAAATAGTCGCCTTTATCTTGGCGACGACTCCCCTTCCCGGCTTTGTAAAACCTACCACGTCACCTCCTTGTTTTTCTTCTGCAGGGCCAATTAACAATCATTCTAAGACAATCCTGAAAAACATAACAACAATTTTTTGTATAAATACACGAGAGATTTCCTTTTGCAACTTCAGAGCATTAGGGCCGGTAAAAGCCAGGCGGCGGGCGCTCGCTGCTCGGCTAATCTGAACAAATCGGCCCAAAAAGAGTGCGACGCCTGTGTCCTATGGACTACCATGGAATTATCCCGCTTGTGCTACGATAGACATAATGGAACAGCCGATCCAAACTAAACCTGAAGTGGCCGGCGGCGTGACGTTTGAGTTGGTGGCGGTGCCGGCCGGCCCCGAGCCGAATGACGAGCGGTTGTTTGTGCAGCTGGAGCTGGAGCGGGTTGATCAGATTTTGCGCACCACCAAGCAAAAGGGCGTGGTATCACGCTGGCTGAGCCAGGCTGACGGCCCGTCGCTCGAACAGTGGCGGCATTACCGGCACAAACTTAATACCTACTTGAACTCAATTGAACGGTACGAGCGGGCGATTACTGAGGGTATCGTGCCGTTCCGGATTGATGTGACGAACACCGGCGCCGTCAAGGACTACCAGATTGATATTCGGGTGAAAGTGCTGGGCGGCCAGATCCTGCTGGCACGGCAGCTGCCACTGCGTCCCGCCCGGCCGGAGGGTCACCAGCATGCCCTGGAGATGCCCACGTACAATGTGTTTGGCGGATTTACGCGCACGAATATCCGGATGGGCAAGACTACCTTGGCGGCCCAATTTTCGGAGCTGGCGGCGGGCGACGACGCCGCGCTGGTTAACCAAACTTTATTCCTCGAAATGACGCCGGAAACGCGGCTGTCGTACGAGCTGACGTCGCGGCGCGGCGCCAAGCAGCGCGGTTTCGTGTCGCTCTAGCAACCGGCCTGAGCCAGCGAGCGGCCTGCTGAGCGAGCGGCCTACTGGCCGAGCGCCGAGTTGATGGCGTCGCGCAGGCTGGCGTAGCCAATGCCTGAGGTGATTTGTTTGCCATTGACGAAGAAGGTGGGGGTGCCCTGAATGCCCAAGGCATTGCCGTCGGCCAGGTCTTGATCTACCACGGGCTGGGACTTGGCGTTTTCAACGTCGGATTTGAACTTGTCGGCGTCGAGGCCGAGGTCTTTGGCGTAGCTCACCCAGTAATTGAGCGCGTCGGATTTGGGGACGTTCTTGTTGAGATCGCCCCACTGCGACTGGTTGTCGTACAGCTTGTCGTGCATCTCCCAGTATTTACCTTGGGCGCCGGCGGCTTCCGCGGCCAGGGCGGCGTTGTTGGCCAAGGGGTGCTGGCTGAGCGGAAAGTTGCGGAAGTACAGGGTAACTTTGCCGTCGTAATCTTTCATGATTTGCTTGACGTCGGGATAGGCTTTGCCACAGGCCGGGCACTGGTAATCGCCGAACTCCACCAGCTGGACGGTGCCAGAACCGGTTTTGTGGCTGTTATCACGGATGACCTTGGTTTTATCGCCGACGGGGGTGGGGCCGGACTTATTTGCCAAGGCAAATATGCCAACCATGGCCCCCACGACGACGACCAGGATTCCAATCATGACCTTGGCTTCGCGAGACATCTGTACACTCCTTAACAACTTTTCTTATTATAGCTGATGTTTATCAGATAGCGGACTCAGATTATTCCCAGCGGAAGAGGCGGACGGCAATCACAGCGCTGACGATCCCCCAGACCACCAGGCCGAGCACATCGCCGCGGACGGCCCAGAGGCTGGCGCCGTCGTTGGCCACATGGCGCAGGCCGTCGGCCAGGTAGGTGAGCGGCAAGAATCCGGTCAGGCGCTCCAGGAGGGGCGGGAAGCTGTCGCGCGGGAAGAACGTCCCCGAGAGGAACATCATGGGGAACTGAATGACCTGGGCGACCGGCGCCGCCTGGTTTTCGTCCTTGGCCCAGCCGGCGATGGCAAAACCGAAGGCCATGAAGACCACGCTGCCAAGCAGGGCCAGCACCAAGAAGGCAGGCCAGCTGACCGGGCTGAGGTGGAAATTAAACATGAGCATACCAATGGCCACCAGGATAATGGTTTGCACCACGGTCATGATGAGGCGGGTACTGCCTTGGGCGGCCAGGAAGTTGCCGGGGTGGACGGGTGTGGCCTGCAAGCGGCGCAGCATACCGGTGGTTTTGTACGAGATAAACCCGAAGGCCACGCTAAAGATGCCCAGCTGCATGATGGATAGGCCAACCATGCCGGGCAGCAGAAAGTCGATGTAGCTGAGGTTTTTGGTTTTGACGCCGGTGGCCGCCACGGTCACAATTTGCGGGGCCTTGGTGATGGCGTTGTTCAGGTTATTGGCCAGCTGGCTGACAATTTGCGCGGCGGCCTGGCCGTTGCCGGGGCGGGCGGCGTTATAGTGGGCAATGATGGGCGCGGCCGCCACGCCCTGGGGGCCGCTGGTGCCAAAGCCGGCCGGGATGGTGAGCGTGAGGTCGGTGTCGCCTTTATTGAGGTCAGTGGAGGCTTGGTCGGTCGCAACGGTTTTAACCTTGAGGACATCAATTTTGCCCAGCGCTTCCGTGAACTGGGTGGCCAGCGCCGACTGGGCCTGGTTGGTAACGTCAACTTTGAAGGTGGCGTTGGAGTTCTTAAAAATAAAGCCGAAGACCACGATGAACATGACCGGGAAGAACAGTGAGAAGAACAGCGCCGTGCGGTTGCGGAAGTACATTTTGAGCGAGGCGATGGTGAGCCCGCGCAGGGCCACGATGGACCGGCGGGAAGATGCTTTAGCCATGTTAATCGCGGAGCTCCTTACCGGTTAGGTCAATGAAGACGTCTTCCAACGTGGCCGCCTGCACCTTGGTGTGGGGTTTGAAACCGCGGCCGAGCAGCTGTTGGATGAGATTATCTGGCGTATCTAAAGCAATGATCTTGCCCTCGTCCATGATGGCGATGCGGTCGCACAGCACCTGGGCCTCTTCCATGTAATGGGTCGTGAGGATGACGGTAGTGCCCCGCTGTTTGATGGCGGCAATGAGGTCCCAGAGGTTGCGGCGGGCCTGGGGGTCGAGGCCGGTGGTGGGCTCGTCGAGGAAAATGCAGATCGGTTTGTTCACGAGCGTGGTGGCGATGCTGAAGCGCTGGCGCTGGCCGCCAGACAGCTCTTTGGCTTGGGCATTAGCTTTTTCTTCGAGCTCAACCTCGCGCAGCAGTTCCATGGGGTCGCTGGTTTCGGCGTACAAATCGTTGAATAATTGCAGCAGCTCAACCAGCTTCAGGTTCGGGAAAAACGCCGACGATTGCAGCTGGATGCCGACGCGTTCTTTGACGGCATAGGGGTTTTTGGCGACGTCGAGGCCGTCGATGGTGGCTTTGCCGGCAGTGATCGGCCGCAGGCCCTCAATCATTTCCAGCGTGGTGGTTTTGCCGGCGCCGTTCGGCCCAAGGATACCGAACACCTCACCCTTTTTAACGCCAAAACTGATGCCTTTGACGGCTTCGAACCCGTCAGCATAGGTTTTGCGCAGGTCGGTAACTTCAAGAATATGTGACATATCGCTCACAGCGTAGCATGCGGAACGGGCCCTCACAATGAGCGTCGTCAACTCATAACCTAAAAATCCGTGGCTTGACCACGGATTTTTAGGGCATTCGTAATGCTTAGGCCGCGGCCGGAGCACTCTTCTTGAGGACGAGCAAACCGGTGCGGGGATTCTCTACCGACATGTAGCCAGCAGGCAGGCTGTCGCAGGCGCCATCACGGACGTCGCGGGCAAAGAAGTAAATCCGCTGCAAGCGGCCACCCTTCAGCGTGACGTCCTTCTGGTGCAGGTAGTAGGTCTGCCCTTTGGAATTGGTTTGGGAATATGCCATTGGTCTTCCTGGTTAATGATCTTATCTGTAATTATGCTTATGCTATATCTGATGTCAACAGGTTTGTTGATTAATATCACTTCGCAAAGCCACGATATGACGGGGTACTCGGATTTTGAGGCTGATAATCTGACGATTTTGAGCCGGCACGCGGCTTCGACGAGGGGTTAGTGCACCGGCTGTTTACTGACCCACCCTCACCCCTTGCCTCAGTGAGTTCTAAATAACAAAATAGACGACAAAACCAAAATCTTTCTGGGAGAAAAACAAAGTCATGTCGTCCAAAGTCATCATACCCGCCTACGCTCATACGGTTCAACAACAACT
>DATDME010000024.1:0-25473 GCA_036518915.1 Candidatus Saccharimonadia bacterium
GTTTAAGCGGTGGCGGCGTATTTACTAGCATTGGGTCATGACGTTCTCTGGTGGGTGAGCTTGAATCGCTCAAACTTCGGCCCCAATGTATGCCGCCATTTGGCGGCATTCTCTACGATTGAGTGCCACGATTTCCCCCGCAGCTCCACCAAAAGCGCCTCAAGTGACCTTGGGGCTTTTTTGTTTGTGCTGCTGTGCCGCTTGAACTGCTAGTGCTCGCGGCGGTTTGACGGTACAATCAGATGGATATGAAGCGTTGGTGGTGGTTTGTTGGCAGTATAGTGATGGCCCTTGGCCTGACGGGCGGGGGATTGTGGTGGTTTCGTGGCCAAAAGACCTCTGATCAAGTCAATTCCGTCGGTGGAACGATTGGTTTGGCCGATGGCTCCGAGGGCTCGTCTGGTACTCATAGCTCGCCGCTGGTGCTTAACACTGAAACTGGCACTCCTGGTGCTAGTAATTCTGGCGTAACCAGCCAGACTAGTAACCAATCTGGGAAAACTGGCGGCAGCCAACCACTTCAAAGCCAATTCGTTGATAATTCTACAACAAAATCGGGAAATACGGGCGAAAAATCGGCGCCGGGACCGGCGGAATTTGGCCAATATGATCAGTACAAGAATGAACAAAGCGCGTATTCAGGCGATGTATTGCTTGGTGACGGCAATAGTGCCCAAATGGGGGACTGGTTAACGGTGAACTACCGGGGTTGGCTTACCAACGGTACTGAGTTTGATGAAAGTTACGTTCGCGGCAAGCCGTTTGTGTTTGAAATGGGTGCGCACCATGTGATCCAGGGTTGGGAGCAGGGACTGTTTGGGATGAAGGCCGGTGGTAAGCGCCGCCTAATTATCCCGCCAGCGGTAGGTTACGGTGCCACCGCCCAGGGTTCAATTCCGCCGAATTCCGTGCTGGTATTCGACGTCGAACTTGTGGCCGTCAGCCAGACAAAACCCGTTCAATAAGCGTATACTAGGCTCATGGAAGACCAGCCTCGTCAGGTGCAGCTTAGAAGTGCACCCGCCAAGCCGCTATACGACCCTGTTTGGCCTCCGCGACGGCCCTGGCGGACGATCATGAGGGTCTTCATGGCGATGCTGCTGGTGCCGTTATGTGGCTTGCTTGCCTACGGCATATACCTTGTGACATTAGTGGCCCAGGTTTCGAGCCGGCCATTGTCAATCAGCGGGTTGACGGCCGATTCTGATGGCCGGACAAATGTGCTGCTCCTTGGAGTGGGTGATCCGGGGCATGATGGTCAAAATTTGAGTGACAGCATTATGTTGTTGAGCTTGAGCAGTAGTGTACAACGGGCGGCCCAGGTGAGTATTCCGCGTGATCTGCGCGTGACTATTCCAGGCTATGGCGAATCCAAAATTAATGCGGCCAATGCCTGGGGAGGGGCATCGCTAGCAGTATCTGTCGTCTCTGGTACAACAAACCAGCTTATTGACTACACAATTACCACCGATTTCTCTGGGCTGAAGACAATTGTGGATGTGGCGGGTGGTCTCGATATTAACGTTAAAGAGCGTTTGACCGACTCAGAATACCCCTGCGATGACGATCAGTATAAGATATGTGGGCTGGATATATTGCCAGGATTACAACATATGACCGGCACGCAGGTGCTGGCCTATGCCCGGTGTCGCAAGGGCACTTGTGGTAATGATTTTGGCCGGGCTAAGCGCCAACAAGAAGTCATTAGCCTGCTGCGAGCGAGGGTTGTTCAGCCCGGTTTTTGGCTGAACCCAGCAAAGCTATCGGCGCTGGCCAGGGCGATGCATCAATTCGTGCAGACCGATATGAGCTCGTGGCAGCTCGTGGAGTTTGCCTGGCGCTGGAATTCATATAGCTCGAAACACCCGGTGAAGCAGTTGGTGCTCTCAACGGCGCCTGATGGCCTGCTGGTAGACGCCACGGGTTCATCCGACCTGCTGCCGGCGGCGGGTGACTTTAGTGTTGTCCAACGTCGGATCGCTGATATCTTTACCGATTCTGAATAAACGTAAGCGCTGCCTGGTTGACACCCGCTAACCACCTCGGTAGTGTGGACGTATGGTGTGCCCGAGGGCTCAGATTGAGAAACAGGGCATTTTTTGATAGCGCAGGTGAGCACAATGACCAAGCCGACGACACTTGAAGGACCAACGTTTACCCCAGACCAGCTACGGCCGGCTTTGGAGTACATCGATACGTACTGGAAGAAGCTTGAACGCTTCCGGCCCCACGACGACGGCACGCTTATTGGCTTGCCTGAGCCATATTTTGTGCCGAGCTCGCGGAATTCAAGCGGCTTTGCGTTTGAAGAAATTTATTATTGGGACACGTACTTCATTGCTCAAGGCCTGATTGGCACGCCGCGCCAGCATCTGGTGAAGGGTTTGGCGGAAGACCTCATCATGCTGATGCGGCGGTTTGAGATTGTGCCAAATGCCGGCCGCATGTATCACGTGAGCCGGAGCCAGCCGCCGTTTTTGTCGACACTGGTGCTTGACGTGTACCGGCTTGAGCGTAACCGGCGTTGGCTCGCCGATGCCATGAGCACGGTGAAGCGAGAGTACCGGACGGTCTGGATGGGCGTGGCGCATCCCAACTGGCGGCAGGTGTTCAACGGCCTGTCGCGTTATTACGACGTGAACATGCTGGATGACTTGGCTGAAGCCGAGAGCGGCTGGGATATGACAACCCGGTTTAACCGTGAGGCGCTGAGCTACATTCCGGTAGATTTAAACGCCCTGTTGTACAAGTATGAGCGGGACTTTGCCGAGTCGGCGAAAATCCTGGGCGACCATGAGGAGGCTCGGGAGTGGCAGAAACGCGCGGTGGCTCGGCAGGCGGCCATGCATCAGTACCTTTGGGACAATGAGCGGGGGATGTACTTTGATTACAATTACATGACGGGCCGGTTGGGTGCAATCTACTCTCTGGCGGCCTTTTTACCGATGTGGGCGGGTATGGACGATGCGCGTCGGGTGCACCACGTGATGAATCAATTACAACGCTTTGAGTATGATGGTGGTTTGGCAACTACGGCTCGGGAGCCGGCAGTGAGCATGCCTTTGCCGACGCAGTGGGCGTATCCGAATGGTTGGGCGCCGTTGATAATGCTGGCCTGCCAAGGGATGGAGCGCTACGGGTACCACGGCGATGCTGAACGAATTGCGCGCAAATGGATTGCCACGAACTTGCGCTGGTTTGAAGAGCACGGCGAATTTCTCGAGAAGTATAACGTGGTTGAGCCGGGCCAGCCGCCGCTTGAGGGGGTCTACCCATCGCAATCTGGTTTTGGTTGGACGAATGCGGTGTTCACGAATTTTTGCCGGAAATATCTCCGCGAAGATGAGCTGCCGGAGTTGTCATCAGCGAGTGATGAACCTTCGCCGCTCAGCCAGCTGGTGCGCAACCCGCGGCGGACGTTGCGGCGGGTGGGCATCAAGCTGAACAACGCGACTACTCGGCGCTTATCGTAAGCCGGTTATGGTTGTAGTATGGGTGTATGGGAACAGCTCATAAACAGCCGTGGTATCAGAATGCGGTGCTCTACCACATTTACCCGCTCAGCTTTGCTGATAGTAACGGCGATGGGTTTGGCGACCTGCGCGGCATCCTGCAGCATTTAGACTACCTGCAAGACGGTACGGCAGGATCTTTGGGTGTGCAGGCAATTTGGTTGTCGCCAATCTACGTGTCTCCGATGGCGGATTGGGGTTATGATGTGGCGGATTACCGGGCGATTGACCCACGGTTTGGCACGATGGACGATTTTGACCAGCTGCTGGCGGAGGTCCATCGGCGAGGGATGCGGCTGCTGATGGACTATGTGCCCAACCATACCTCAATTGAACACGCTTGGTTTCGGGCAGCCAGAAGCTCGCGGCGCCATCCCAAACGGAACTGGTATATATGGTCTGATCCGGCGCCTGATGGCGGGCCACCTAACAACTGGCTGAGCTATTTTGGTGGTCCGGCCTGGACGCTAGACGAGTCAACCGGCCAATACTATCTGCATACCTTTTTGCCGGAGCAGCCAGACCTTAATTGGCGCAACCCGCAGGTCCGCCGGGAAATGCTTGATGTATTGCGTTTTTGGCTTAATAAAGGGGTAGATGGCTTTCGCACCGATGCGGTTTACAACTTGTTGAAGGACCCAGAGTGGCGCGATGATCCGCCTAATCCATCGTACCGGCCTGGTTTAAGCGATCCGGCAGAGCGGTTCTTGCGTGTTCATAGCGCCGGCCAGGCTGAATTGCCACAGCTGATTGGTTCGTTTTGCGATATTTTGAGCGAGAAGCCAGGGTCGTTTTTGCTCAGCGAAGCGTATCTGAATATTCCGGACCTGCATAAATTATATGAGGCGTGCAAACGCCATCCGGTACATGCGCCGTTTAATTTTAATCTGATGAGTTTGTCATGGGGCGCGTCGTATTACCGGAGCTTTATCGATGAGTACGAGGCGTCATTGGGACCTCATGACTGGCCAAATTACGTTTTAGGCAATCATGACCGTCACCGGTTAGTAACCAGGATAGGAGAGGCCCGGGCTAAACTTCTAGCCATACTCCAGCTGACCTTGCGTGGCCTGCCAGTCATTTATTACGGGGAAGAATTGGGCCTTAGTGATGTAAATATCCCGACAAAATTGTTGCGCGATCCCTGGGAAAAGCGCGTACCAGGTATGGGTTTAGGCCGGGATGGCGCTCGGACGCCGCTGCCCTGGACAGGATCCGGTGAAGGATTTACAACAAATGAACCATGGCTGCCATTGGGGCGCAATGTGGTCAATCATAACGTCAAGCTTGAGGACCGTGATCCGGGGTCGTTCTTGTCGTTGTACCGGCATTTGATTCATTTGCGGACGGTGATGCCCGCGTTGGCTGACGGCGCCTACCGGTCTTTGGTGAGTGATAACCCGTACGTGTATGCTTACCTGCGCGAGACTCCGCTGCAACGGGTTGTGGTGGTGTTGAACTTTGATGCTCACGCTGCCAAGGTGACGCTGTCTGAGTGGCTGGGGGGCTGGGTGGCGGGAACGCACGAGGTCATGGGTGACGGTGAGGTCTTGGGTGGTTCGACCATCGAGCTGAAAGGTTACGAGGGCCGGGTGTACGAGGTAATGAAGCAGCGATGAAGGTGGTATTTGATATTGGCGCCACCAAAACGCGTCTGGCGGCAGTGGCAGGCCACAAGCTTACGGAAATCACCGTGTTTGAGACTGATACATCGGGTGCCGGGCCGAAGACGATGGTTGAACGTTTGCGGGAGTTTGTTCACGGGCGGCCCGTGGAAGCGATCGTAGGTGACATGTCGGGGGTGATCCTGGCGGACGGCAGGTTAACCCGCGTGCCGAACTTGCCGCACTGGGAGTATCAGAATATTGTTGAAATATTTACAACAGATTTCTTTCCAAGACCCCAGCTGTTCAACGACGTGGTGTTGTGCGGTGTGGGAGAAGCCCGTTACGGGGCCGGACGGCCCGCTGGTAGCATGGCTTACATTACGGTGAGCACTGGGGTGAATGCCGTGAGGATTATTGATGGCTATGCCAGTGCTGATTGTCTGCGGCCCGACTTTGGTCAGATGCTGGTGTCGGGTGGTGTGACTCAGGCGGCTGGTATTGAAAGTTTGGTTGGCGGGGCGGCGGTACAGCGGCGGACGGGCCATGCTCCACAGCAAATTAAGGATTCGGCTTTTTGGAAACAGGAAGCGGCTTATCTGGCGCGGATGATATTTAATATAAGGCTGTTTTGGGATCCTGAGCTGGTTGTGCTGGGTGGTTCGATGATGAACGACATCCAGATTTCAGACATTGAGCAGGCGCTACGGGATCTGCCGGCGGCGTTTGAGCACCCAATTGTGCTGAAACACGCTCAACTTCGTGAACTGGCTGGCCTGTACGGGGCGATGACCTACCTCGAAAATTCGGTTTAATTGTGCTAATGTTTAAGTACAAGTACGGCAAAAACCAAAACCATGAAATGTGCCTATTGCCACGCCACTTTATTGCCCGTTGAGGGTGAGTTGTTTTGTTTGCAATGCGGGCGCGTGTATCTGGTGGAAGGCAAGATTAAGCCCGAAGAACCGGTGCTCGAAGAAACGACTGACCCACTCCTGCAAAAGGCTATTAGCGATGGCCTGGGGCATAGGGTGACATTCCGGTTACCGGTGGCAAAGGCTGAAGCGAAACCCCGGCCAGCTAAGATGGCCGCGCTCCGCGAGCTGGTTGCGCCGCCGCGCCCGGGCTTGGCGTTGGCCGGGGCTGGTAATGCCGGTGCGGCGGCCGTACTGGCGCCAGCCCCGACGGTGCGCGAGCCGGCGGAACCCGCCAAGCCCGCGCCGGTGGCATCGGTCAAGCCTGCGCTGGCCGCTCAGGCGAGCTCTCGTGTGGGCTGGCTGTCTTCTCGGTGGTGGGCGGTTGGTGTGCCTGTAGTGGTGCTGTTTGTACTGGCCAACGTAGTAGCCTTCCTTCAACTGAGCGGAAAGGTTTATCCTGGTGTGCGGGTGGCGGATGTGTCGGTGGGTGGTCAAACCCAGGCCGCTCTGGAGACGACGTTGCGCCAGCACGCGGCGTGGAACATGCATTTGACGGCGAGTGGCCAGCCGTATGAGTTGGCGACAACGGACTTTGCCGCGGCCGATGTGCCGCGGGCGAGCCGCCAGGCCATGCAGATTGGCCGGTCAGCTGGGTTGCCGGTCATCGGGCTGATAGCGGCTTGGTTTAGCCAGCCAATCGCCATGCCATACCAGGTAGATGATGCCAAGCTCACGAAAGCGGTGGCAACGATTGCCGATATGGTGGATCGTCCAGCTCATGATGCCGCGGCGGTAATTGTGGGCAGCCAAGTATTGGGTTTGGCGGAGCTGCCTGGCGTGAAGCTGAACCAAGGTGATTTGAAGGCCAGTATCCGAGCGGCGTTGCGTGAACATGGCTCGGTCAGGCCAAATGTTGAATCGGTTACACCATTGGTTTCGTTGAGTTCGTTGCAGAATTCACTACAATTTGCCCAGAAAATCATCGATTCACCGGTGGATATTGCTGTAAGCAAGAAGCAGACCGTGACGGTTCCTAATACGACCGTGGCCGGATGGTTGCGCTTTGATTCATCAAGTAATAACGTCACCCTCGATAAGGGTAGCGTTGCCAGTTATGTGAGCAGTTTGCCGGGCAGTTTTGACCGCAACCTGGCCCTGAATGACTTGTTGGCAAGCGTGGTGCAGGGCGAGACCGTGCACTACACGGTGAGTGGCAAAGCAGCTCCAGTGCAGAACCCGCCGGCGGTGGTCCAGCGGCTGGCTGTGCAGTATAGCTACTGTGTCAAGGCCCCGTCGGCAGCTGAAACGAGCCAGTTAGCGGCCGTAGCCGAGCAGGCACTGACAGCTTCCGGAGGCTGGTCGCTGGGCGAACAGGTGCGATTTGTGCGACAATCAAGCGATTGCAATGTGCGAATTCGTTTGGCTGACGCGGCATACTTGAAGAGCTTGGCCGCGGGTTGCGCGGACCAGGCTACCTGTCGGGTGGGCAATGAGGTTGCCTTGCTCGAACAGAATTGGCAGCAGGGTACGTCCACTTGGAAAGCTGGGCTAACGGCATATCAGGTAGAAATGATCAACCACGAGATCGGCCACGTTTTGGGCTTTGACCACCCGGGCTGTCTGGCAGATAGTGTAAAGCCCACACTGTCGAGCCAATCAATTACTTTGCAGAGCGGTTGCTCGCCAACTTGGTATGTTGTACCAAGTAGTGATAAAGCTACAACAGTTTTGCCGGGCTTTGCTGGCTAGCCCAGTTGGATGTCGACTTCTTCGAGGGTGGTAGATTTCTCGAGCACGCGGAGCATGCCGTCTTGCAGGATAGTGACCATGCCGTCTTTAATGGCGGCGGTCTCAATGACGTCAGCGGTTGTGGCCAGCGAGCTTGTGGCGATCATTTTTTCCATGACCGGGGTGATGACCATTTGCTCCATGATGCTGATGCGGCCGAGGAAGCCGTAGTGGTGGCATTTATCGCAACCGACCGGCTTGGCCAACGTGAGGTTGTCGAGGGCGGGGTAGGTGCCCTCGGGTAACGAGTGGACAATGTCTTTGATATGAGCGATTTCTTCGCGAGTGGCCTGGTAATCTGCTTTGCAGTAGGGGCAGAGCTGCCGGACCAGCCGCTGCGCCATGATTAGTTTGATGGAGCTGGCGAGCAGGGGATTTTGACCAATCATGTCCATGAGACGTGAGATGGCGGCCGAGGCGTTGTTGGCGTGGAAGGTCGTGAGTACCAAGTGCCCAGTGAGGGCGGCCTGCAGGGCAGTGCGGGCGGTGTCGGCGTCGCGGATCTCACCAATCATGATGACGTTTGGGTCTTCGCGCATGACGGCGCGCAGCTTGTCCATGAAGAGTTGCTGGTTATCGGAGCGCACCGGCACCTGGGTGATGTCGCTCAGCTCATACTCTACCGGGTCTTCGAGGGTGACAATCTTGACCTCAGGGCTGGTGAGGTGGTTCATAACGGAGTAGAGGGTGGAGGTCTTACCGGAGCCGGTTGGGCCAACGCTCATGACCAGACCGCGCGGGTGCGAGGTGGCCTCGATGAGGGTGGCTTTCTGCTTGTCGGTGAGGTGTAAGTTATCGATGTTGAGATACTGCATGCTCAAGTTGAACAAGCGGATGACGACGTCTTCGCCGTGTAGCGAGGGAATGGTTTCCAGGCGCATGTTGAGCTGCAGTTCGTCACCGTCTTGGGTGATGACGGTGACGCTGACACGGCCGCCTTGGGGCATGTCGCCGCCCCACTTCACGCCGGCGCGCATCTGCAGGTCGGACGCGAACAGGTCGTAGCGGTCGCGGGGAATAACCGTAATGGGGTGGAGCGTACCGTCAATGCGGAAGCGGATGCGTGCCTCAGTTTCGGCCGGCTCGACGTGGATGTCGGAGGCGCCAATCTGGTAGGCCAGCTGGGCGACGGGTTCGAACATAAATTTTGGTTCGATGTTGAGGATGCGGTCGGTGAAGGCGCTGAAGTCGCCGGCGTCAATGGCTAGCTGGTCTTTGGCGATGGTATAGCGGTTGAGCAGGCGGTTCCAACCGTACTGTGACACGAAGACATAAACGACTTGGTAGCCGGCTAGACGCTGGCGTAACGATTCTAGCTGGGCTCGGTCGGTGTCTTCGGAGATGGCTAGCGTAAATTGTTTACCAATGAGGCCGATGGGTACGACGCCGTAGGCCTGCATGCCGGCCACGGTGAGTTTGCCGACCATGGGCGTGATGTCCAGGGGCGGACGGGTGTCGTAATAGGGGATGCCCAGTTGCTCGGCAAAACCCTGGGCGGCTTGTTCGGCTTGGTCGCGTTCTTCGTCTATCATAACTCTATCTTACCACGGAGCGTGAGCGTTTTGTGGGGTTAGCGCCAGGTTTTAAGCCACATGCGGGCTTGGAGCTGGTCGGTTGAGAGCGGTGAGCCGTAGGTGAGCGGGGCAAAGTAGAGGAAGCCTGCCAGCGTCGCGAGGCCGAGTACGGTATAAAACCGCAGTTGGGCCCGGTTAGCTCGCTGGCGGCCGTGCAGGCGTCCGTACTGCTCAAAGACAATTTGCAGCAGGAGCATGGCCAGCGCCAGGCTGTAAATCAGCGCGAAGAAGTAGTGGTACAGGAACATGACCCGCACAATGCGGCTGAATGGCAAGAAGTTGATGACATAGCCTATGCTCAGTATCGCTAGGGGAAAACGGTAGTGGTGGAAGGCGGCATGGTAATTACCCGACAGCACCACAAGTACAAGCGGGACGATCAGCAGGATGCTCCACCAGACGACGGGGTTACCGAGCAGGTAGATGTTGCCCTGACGGCCAGTGCTATCGGTTTGGCCCTGCCAGTAATAAACATCGCGGATTTCCATCGGCCAGCTAAACCATCTTGATCCGTAGGGATGGGTGGCGTTTTTGAGTGAGTCTTCGGAGCGGACCATTTCTTGGTTGAGCTCGACGAACTTGTCGATGAAGCTCAGGCGGGCTTGCGGATCATAGTAGGCCGAGCCTTGGAGGGTAGCTTGGAACTTTGTCGACATGAAGGCGTCGCCCTGGCCGGTGTGGGTGAGAAGCTGGAAGTGGGCGAAGAACACGCCTAGGTAGACAAGCGCAGGAACGAATATAAGGCTGAGGGCTTCGGCTAGGGCCCAGCGCCAGCGGCGCCGGCGGCCGAACCGCCACTGGTCAACCGCCCACATGAAGCCCATGAGTGCCAAGGCGGTGAGGCCGGTCCATTTGATGCTGGCGGATAATCCGGCCAGGAAGGCGGCGGCGCCAATCAGGAGCGTGCGCAGCCAGCCGGCAGGGAAGCGCCGGGCGTAGAGGTAGACGGTGATGGCTGATAGTCCAAATAGGACGAGCAGGCTATCAATGAGCACGAAGCGCGACTCCACAATGAGCGCGTTTTCGAGCAGCAGCAGCCCGGCGCCGAGTAGGGCGGTGCGGCGGCTGGCTTTGAGCTGGCGCAGAAAAACATAAAACACGGGCACGATGAGCGCGCCAGCAAGGGCTGGTAGCAAGCGTAAGGCTACCGAGGCCTGGTCGGTGGAGGTGAGGTTGGCAGGATCAAGGTGAAACAGCCAGGCCCAGATGCCAAGGATCAGCTTGCCGAGGGGCGGATGCGGGTCA
The DNA here is from genome assembly GCA_036518915.1 of Candidatus Saccharimonadia bacterium. Classification (GTDB taxonomy): domain Bacteria; phylum Patescibacteriota; class Saccharimonadia; order UBA4664; family UBA4664. The sequence continues at coordinate 10,641 of DATDME010000024.1, forward strand.
AAATAGTAGGAGTGCGTTAGGTAATCGCCGGCGTAAACTTTGAAGTAGACTTCGTCAAAGACGACGGCGGCGGGCTGGAAGAGGTGCCACAGTCGCGTGCCAAAGGCCGCGAGAAAGAGCAGGATGAGGTCAAAGCGCCAGCGCCGCAGGGTGTTCATGCAGTTTAGTTTAGCAGAGCGGACGGTGGTTTGTCTGAGTTCCCGCTAGTAAATGTATTTGAAGGCTGAGGCGGCAACCCAGCGCCGGTTAACCACACCAGGGCGGCCGTTGAAGTTCATTTCAGAAATATAAACCGCGGTGTGGTCGGCGGAGATATTTTCGACCAGCGCGACATGGCCGAGGCCGCCGGCGCCAACGGCCGTCCAGGCAATGGCGGCGACGGCTGGGGTTGTGCCAACTTTCCAGCCCGAAGCCAAGGCGTGGTAGTACCAGGCGTTGGCGTTGCCCCAACCGTTTGGCACTGCCCGGCGGGTGGCAACGTACCAGGTGCATTGGCCTTTCACATAGGTATTAAAGTATGTGCCATAGGGCGCCATGATGCCAGGGGGCAGCAGCTGGCCGGTGGGCCCGGCCGCCAGTGTTTTAACGGCTGTGGCGGGCTGGACGATGACTTGAGCGGCTAGTATGGCCGGTGCGGCGCCGGCGCTGGTGGTGGTTTGGGCGGTGCTGGCAGTGGCGCCTTGCGGGGTGAGCCGTGAGCCGTTCAAAAGGTATTGGGAGCAGCCACACAGCACCGCCCACACCGCCAAAGCGACGATGGTGGCCGGTGTGCGGCGGGGGTATGATTGCAAGAGTAGTTGTAGGTATCTGGCAGCGGTATTTTGCCAGCGGTGGCGCCGGTTCACAATCCGGGGCTTGACCAGATAGGAAGAAACGATGGTATACATAGGCAAAACGTCCCCTGAGCGCTCACATCACATGGACAACCTGTGATAATACGCTCGTTTGAGCTAATTGCAAGCATGAGCGGCTTGCCGGAGCTTGGCAGCGGGCGCATTGACCGGTACAGTGAGCGGTAGGATGGCGCGTTACTCCACAACCTGGTTGAAAGCGGTAGTGCTGCTGGGCGGATTGGCCGGCGGGGCCTGGCTGTATCTTAACTGGCAGACATTGGCGGATAATTATGCGCTCAGCCATTACACCTCGAGCAGTGAGGTGGGGCAGATTATTGATCGGCTCAACTTAACGCATCACGCCAAGGCCGTGTTGTACCGGGCCCAGCCGCAAATTGACGATAAAACCGCTTTTAACCAGGATTGCCAAACCCGGCCGCATGAACTCGAGCTGGGGTGCTATTACCACGGGCGGATTTACATCTTGCGGATCGACAATGCCAGCTTGGCGCCGGAGATGACAGTGGTGACGGCTCACGAGTTGCTGCACGCCGTGTGGGCTGAGTTGCCGGCGGCGGGGCGCCAACGGTTGTCTTCGCAGCTCGAAGCCGAGTATACGGCGCTCAACGACAATGACTTGAACGACCGCATGAAAAGCTATGCGGTGTCTGAGCCGGGTGAGCAGGCCAACGAGCTGCATTCGATTTTGGCGACGGAGTATGCGAGCTTGCCGGCTGGCCTGGCGACGTATTACGCGCAGTATTTTAATGACCGGGCGGTGGTGACGGCGGACCACGCCGCCTACGAACAGGTCTTTGCCGCCCGCCGGCAGCAGCTAGAGCAAGACCTGGCGACAATTCGCGACAAAAAGGCGCAGTTGGCGGTGCTAAACCGACGGATGGAAGCGCTAAGGAGCAGCGGCCAAATAGCGGCTTACAACGCGCTGGTGCCTGGCCAGAACAAGTTAGTGGATGACATTAACGCCCGCATCGACCAGTACCAAGCGGCGGTGGTGGAATACAACGCCCTGTCGAAAAGCTTGGATTCTCAAGAAATTACCGACACCGAAACAGCTGCCCAGTAATTCGGCAACGGCTGTCAAATAATTTTGGTATCGCGGCCAGGCTGGGTGTTGTGATTGGTATCGCAAATGAAAAACGGCTCTTTGCAGAGCCGTTTTTCGGTGATGGAGTTTGTTCTTTTTTGTTTTGAGTACTTTTTTTGTGCAGGTACCTACGCCTAGATTAACGCTTATGCCCCGTGTTAGTCAAGCGGGTTTTTCAACTTTTTCCAAAGCATAAGTGGAATACCGGCGCACAACAAAACCGGCCTTTTCGCACCGCTTTAGCCCCGGGCAAATTTGGCCAAATCGCGGTTGGTGTCGCGGTCGGTGTCGCGGCGTTTGATGGCCTCGCGTTTGTCGTAGCGTTTCTTGCCGGTGCCGATGGCCAGCTCAAGTTTTATGAGGTTTTTATCGAGCAAAAAGGCCACCGGCACCAAGCTTTGGCCGCGGTCCCGGGCGGCTTGCAGGTCATCGAGTTGGCGGCGGTGGAGCAAGAGTTTGCGCTGCCGTGTGGGGTCGATGTCGGCTTTGCGCTCGGCGTGGGCGTAGGGCGTGATGTGCGAGCCCAGCAGGTAGGCCTCCCCGTTTTTGAGCGTGATGAAGCTGCCCTTGAGGCTGGCGGAGCCGGCTTTGAGGCTTTTGACCTCGTGTCCGGCCAGCGCAACGCCAGCGACAAGGTGTTCACCGAGGTCGTAGTCAAAAGTGGCGCGGGGATTGCGGGCGAGCTGTTTCATGGGCTTATTATAGGCTGTTTTGGACGATAACTGATATAATATGGCGCATGTTACGCCAGACGCTCAGCAAACAGATTATCACATTGGCCCAGGAGTTGTGGGGCCAGGAGCTTGATACCGGTGGTATTGAGGTGAGTTTTGCCGCCGACCCGGCCTTTGGTGATCTGGCTTGTAATGCCGCCTTGGTGTTGGCTCGGCGGCTGGGCAAGGCGCCGCGCGACCTGGCCGAGGCCTTGGCCGAGCGGCTGAGGCAGCGCCCGGAGGTGGCCAAGGTAGAGGTGGCCGGCCCGGGTTTCATTAATGTGTTTTTGACGGACGGCGCGTTGTACCGGGCGGCCCGTGGTGGCGGGCAGGCGCGGGTGGTCCGGTCAAGCCGGTCCCAGAAGGTGCTCGTGGAGTACTCCGACCCTAACCCATTCAAGCCGTTGCACGCTGGCCACTTGTATACCACGCTGGTGGGCGATATGGTCTCGCGCCTCATTGAGCGGCGCGGTGATGAAGTCATCCGTCTTAATTATGGTGGTGATGTTGGCCTGCACGTGGCGCGGGCGATGTGGGGGATTATCCAGGCGCTCGGTGGGGAGCATCCCGACAAACTTGAAGCTGCCGCCGGGGATGACCGGGCGGGCTGGCTGGGGGCGCGGTACGCCGAGGGCTCAGCCGCCGACGAGGATGATCCGGAGGCTCATAAGACGATCATCGCCTATAACCAGCGGGTCTACCGGCTGCACGAAACAAACGACCACGAGTCGCCGTTCGCGCAGATATATTGGACGGGCCGGCAGTGGAGTTACGACTATTTCAAACAGCTGTATACGGAGCTGCAGGTTAAAGCTTTTGACCGGTTCATCCCGGAGAGTGAGGTTACCCCCCTGGCGGTCAAAACCGTGCAGGAGCAGCTTAAGCAGGGGGTCTACGAGCGCAGTGATGGCGCGGTAATTTTCCGTGGCGAAGCTTACGGCTTGCACACCCGGGTGTTTATTAATTCGGTGGGACTGCCAACCTATGACGCCAAGGATGTCGGCCTCATTCTCATGAAGTGGCGCGATTATCACTTTGATGAATCAATCGTGATTACCGCCAATGAGCAAAGCCAATATTATGAGGTAATGCTGAAGAGCGTTGAGCAATTTGAGCCGGAGCCGGTGCGGCGTAGCCGCCATTTGAGCCATGGTATGGTGAAGCTAACCGGCGGTCGAAAAATGAGTTCGCGCAAAGGCAATGTAGTGACGGCTATGGATATTTTGGCGGCGGCCCGCGAAGCCGGCGAGGCAACCGGTACCCATCCCAACTCAGACACGATCTTGGCGGCGGTGAAATACGCGTTTGCTAAAGTGCGCATTGGTGGCGATATTGTCTATGACCCGAAAGAGTCAATTGCACTCGAAGGCAATAGCGGCCCGTACTTGCAGTACGCGCATGCCCGCGCCCGCAGCATTCTGGCTAAACTGGGGCGGCCAGCCCAGGCTAATGAGCTGGTGCAGCCGCTTGATGAGGCCGAGCGCCGGCTGATGGCCAAATTGGCGGCCTATGGTGATGTGGTGATTGAGGCCACGGAAACGTTGTTGCCGCACGGCATCTGCACCTATGTGTATGAACTGGCGCAAACTTTTAACCGGTTTTATGAGCGGAATCGGGTGGCGGGTGATGAGCGTGAAGCCGTGCGGCGGCAATTGGTTGAGGCTTACGCCGATGTGCTGCGTGACGGGCTCACGTTGCTAGGGATCGCGGCGCCGGACCGGCTGTAAGCCGCACGAAATTTTACCGGGTGAGGCCGATGCTGAAGACCCGGTTGCCCGCCAGCAGCCAAACATTGCCCGTAGCGGGATCGTAGGCAGCGTCGGTGAGCTGTGAGAGCTCGTGCGGCGCGAGTTGGCGGGTAAACTGGAGCTTGCCACTGGCGCTTTCAAAGACAACGACGCGGTTGGTGGTGGGGTTGACCGCCGTGATGACCTTACCCGAGCTATACGAGCGGAGCCGCACGAGGTTATCCATGGCGGTGGGCAGGCTGGGGCTGGCCTGGACCGCGCCGGCCAGGAACTCGGTGAGACCGGTGCGGTTGAGGGTGTAGACTGAGCCGTCCACGGCGAGGGTTTTGGCGCCGGCGGCTGAGCCGCTGAGCGTGGTGTAGACACTACGGGGTGAATAGCCGGTGGCGGATTTGACGAACTTGTAGATGGTGTCGCCCGATAGGATGTAGAGGCTGCTGGCGTAGGAGGCGATGGCGGCGCCGGTGGGCCAGCCGCCAAAGGTCACAGATTGTGGTGTTAACGTGTCGGTGGCGGTGGCGTAGAACCAGACGCTCGGGGCGCTGGTGAGCAGGTACACGCCGTCGTTGTTAGCTGATGCGGCGGTGGCGACGATCGTGCCCACCTGAGCTAGGTTCACCCGCGAATCGGTGACGCTGGCGGTCGTGGGGTTGATCAGGAGGATCGTGGGGGTTTTGCCGGTGGCAACGACCACAATCTTGGGGCCAACGGGTTCCATGAAGCTGATGGTCTGGCCAGACGTGGCGAGGTCTTTGAGCAGGACAGGCGCTCGGGACTGCAGGCCGCTTAACTGGTCGAGGCGGTCGGCTAGGCTTTTAGCGAAGGCCGCGAACGAGGTGGGCTCGTGGTCAAGCAGCTCAGAATTGGCCAGTTGCTGGTTGATCACGCTGGTTTGCGGTTCAAGCTGCTTGAGCCGGCTTTGCAATTGCTGCAACGCCCCGATAGCGGTTGGGCCGCTGGCGGTTTGCTGGCTTTGAAAATCGCGGTAGATGCGCTGATAGCGGGTAAAGGTGTCTTTAGCGTGCTGCTGGTTCACGTGTAGATCGGCGGTGGCAATGATGCCAATGATAATAAGCACGAGGGCTGCCATGAGTGCGTAGCGGCCCCAGCGCTCACGCAACACGCGGCGGATGCCGGCGGCGATGGCTAGGCCGGCACGGCGGGCGTAGGGCTGGGCTTGCCGGTAGGCCGTTACCGAGGCGGACTTGAGTTTTTGTCCGGTTGAGACGGTTGATTCAGCCAGTGGGGCGGCGGCTAGCTTGGCGGCTTGGAGGGCATTTTCGGGCGCGCCGAGGGCAATTTCCGACGGCTGTTCGGAGCGTAGCTGCATGGCGGCCAGTTCGGGCGTGGTCACCTCGCAGACGACCGCGCCAACGCGGTCTTGAGGTGAACCTTTGAGCAAGGCCGTCAGTTCACTAATGGCTGAACTTGGGCTGTTGTGGCGCAGCACGCTGGAGAGCTTGGCGAGCGGCACGTGGTGGACGAGTGCTGGGGTGCAGAATAACAGCCGGTCGTTGACTTCCAGCTCGCCTGAGGCAATGGAACCAAAGGTTTTCGTGGGCGTGGCAGGCCGGGCGGGCTCGTCGCTCGTAATGCGGTGGGCGGCCTTGCCACGGGCGAGCAAACCCTCGGCCGAGCCGGTATGCGCCACATGGACTTCGTTATCGACAATGACCGCGATTATCGAGCTGAGCTTGCCAATCCAGGAGGCATTGCCGCGATCGACATGGGCGGCCAGTTCGCGGTTGGTGGCTTTAACGGCATTTTCAAAGCGCGCCAGGGCAAAGGGGTGGTCGCCGGCGTGGTTATAGTACTGGTCGCCGAAGGTCTCAATGATGATGTCGATGAGGTCCTCGCTGGCCCGGCCGCCAACCAAGGCCTCCGACACCACATAGAGGTGGCCGTATTGAGCGGCGGGGCTATCGGGCTCAGGCTCGTGGCTATAGACGTGAACGTAGCCGCTGCCTTGCTTGGGCCGCTTGGCGTAGGGGACGAGTCTAGCAGATTGGATGATAATGTCTGGCATCCCGGCTCACTTCTTATGGCTATTATAGCGCATGACGCAAGCTGTGACCTGATAAACTATATAGCTATGGAGATACTTGAGGGGCTCAATGAGGAACAGCGCCGGGCGGTCACGCACACCAATGGACCAATGTTGGTGGTGGCCGGCGCCGGCACGGGTAAGACCCAGGTGATCACGCGGCGCATCGCGTATTTGTTGGAGCAGGGCCTGGCCAAGCCAGAGCAAATCCTGGCTTTAACATTTACGGAACGGGCGGCGCGGGAAATGGCTGAGCGGCTGTACGGCCTGATTGGCTGGCAATCGTTTCAGGCACCAGTGATGACGTTCCATGCCTTTGGGGCCGAACTCTTGTCCCGATACGCTAGCCATATTGGTCGGTCGGTGCGTGGTGGTCTGCTGAACGATCTGCAAAAAACGCTGCTACTTTGGCAGCACTTAGATCGGATTGAGCTGGAATATTATGACCCCGGCCAAGCCTTATATGAATTTATTGCCGGCGTGGTTGATTACATCGGCCAACTGCAGAATGCAGGAATTACAGCCGATAGGTATCTGGAATTTGCGTCAGATTTATCAAAATTATCGCCGGATATGCACCCGCGGGACCAGGCAGAGCAACGTGACTTAGCCGCACTATACCGACTATACGAGCAGTTAAAAGTTGAGACTGGCGCGTGTGACTATCACGATCAAATGATGTTGCCGTTAGAGATATTACGACAACGGCCCAATCTGGTTGAGCGGTTGCGGCGGGAATATCGGTACGTACTGGTAGATGAATATCAGGATACGAACCCGGTACAGGACCAGCTGCTGCAAACGCTGGTGGGGAAGGGCGGTAATATTTTTGCGGTGGGCGATGATGACCAGGCAATCTATGGTTTTCGCGGGGCTGATATTAATAATATTTTATCGTTTGCCGAGCACTTTGGCCTGAGCGAGCCGATCGTGCTGGTGCAAAATTATCGCTCAGGACAGCCAGTGCTTGATGTGTCTTACCGTTTAATCAAGCACAACGACCCCAACCGGCTGGAAGCTAAACTGGGTTTAAGTAAACGCCTGTTGGGCCAGCATGATAGGGCTGAGGTGCGGCAGCAACCCTACGCGCATGGCACGGCTGAGCTGCAGGGCGTGGCCGAAGCTATTCAGGCATCGATGGCGGCCGGTCAATCAGCTAGCAGTATGGCGGTGCTGTCGGCGACGCACGCCCCCCTCAAGGCGCTGGCAAAGCTGTTGCGGAGCCGCGGTGTGCCATACAACTTATCAACCTCGGCTAATATTTTTGAGCAACCGGAGTTATTGACGGTGTGGTATCTGTTAACCTGGATTGCGGGCCGGGCGGATGAGGTGGCGATTAGCCATGTGCTGCTGGGCAGATACCTGCGCTGGTGCCATGAGCAATACCGCCGACTGGCTGATGTGGCACGCGATAATGATTGTTCATTAGAGGCAGCGCTAGGTCTGATGCCGGATGACGCAGCGCGTGAGTTACAGACACAATTGGCCCAATGGCGCGACTGGGCTCGCCTGGTGCCCGTCAGCCAGCTGGTATTTCGGCTGGTATTTGAGACTGACGCGGTGCAGCGGTGGCGTCAGGAGGCCCTGCAGAGTCAGCGGCTGGTCCGCGTGTTTGAAGACATGCAGCGCTGGCTTGAACAAATGCAGGATTTTGAATCGGTGTCGATTGACACGAGCCTAGTGCGCTATCTCCAAACGTTCCCTGAGCCACCACAGGTTGAGGTGCAGGAACCGGTGGGTGATCCGGATGGTATTGCACTGTTAACCGTGCACGCTGCCAAGGGGCTGGAGTTTGCCGAGGTCTATCTCATCAATGTGACACAGCGGGCTTGGTCACGCGGCAATACGGCGACGCGGCGTATTCCGGAGAGCCTGCTGGCGGGGGTAGAGCAGCCGGCTGAAGAAGAGTATCGCCGCCTGTTTTACGTGGCGCTAACGCGGGCGAAGCAAAAAATCGTTGTAAGTTATCCTATGAAAACTGTGAGTGGTGCGCGCCAAACGGTCTCGCCGTTTATTGTTGAAACCTTTGGCGCTGCATTGGAGCCTGACGACGCTTATCTGGGTGATCAAGATAAGATGCAAGAAATAATGCTTAAATTACAACGATATTATCCGCTTCAGACACCACTTGAAACCCTAAAATTGCCATTTGAAGCGGCTGATGGTTGGCTGGACCTCAGCGTAACAGCATTGGCCGCTTACGAATTTTGTCCGTTTGAATTTTACCTTGAGCATGGCTTGCGCCTAGCCCAGCCGGCCGGTCCGCAGCTGGCTTTTGGTACGGCACTGCATCGGGTCTTTGAGCTGTATTACCAGCAGGTTTTGGCGGGCCAGCCATTGCCGGAGTGCGGTACCTGGCATGTCCAGCTTGATGAAGCTTGGTCGGGTCGGGGGTACGAACGGCCGGAGTTGGCCGAGCGCGACCGGCAGCTGGCGCATCAAACCTTGGACCGGTTTTTAGAGCGTGAGGCGGCGGCCCATCGAGTTCCCGTGGGCGTTGAGCTGCCCATCAGGTTCGAGCTGCCGGAGTACAAGTTGCGTCTGCGGGGCAAGATTGACGCAGTGTTCCAAGCTGAGGCGGGAGTAGAACTGCGCGACTACAAAACCGGCCGGTCGAGAACAGATAAAGCGAAGCTCGATAAAGCGGCCAAGGAAAATTTTCAGTTGCGGACGTATGCGTTAGCCTATGACCGGCTCGGCATGGGCAACGTCAGCCAGGTCGTACTTGATTACGTGGTGACCGGCGTGGAGGGCGAAGCCCAACTATCGGCGACCATCATGCGCAACCATGCGGAAAAATTAGGTGCACTGGCGGAGCAAATTCGGGCCCATGAATTTGCACCGAAGGAGGGTTTGCATACCTGCGCGGCCTACCAATATTACGGCAGCGGTGAGCGCGATGAGCTAGCATTGGAGCTGTGGGTGGCCCAGGAGTCGGTGTCATGAAGCGCGATGAAGCCTGGCTTCAGAGCCTACTTGATAAAATCTGGGATCGGGATTTCCCCGATGTTCAGCAGGCTAATGACGTGCGAATTAAATTTGGTCGCAAGGCTAAGCGCCGGCTGGGGGCAATTGCACTGGATCCGGCCGATCGGCGCACTAGTATTATTACGATCAATCCGCTGTTTAAGCGGCCGGATGTCCCGGAATTTGTGGCGGAGGGTACAATTTTCCATGAGCTGACGCACTACGCGCACGGTTTTAACTCGCCGCTGGCGCAGGCCCAGCGGCATCCGCATGCTGGTGGCGTGATGCGGCGGGAATATGCGGAGCGGGGGCAGCTCGAATTGTACCTCACGCAAAAGCGCTGGCTGAAATTCCATTGGCCGCGCATTGTGGCGGAAGAGTTTCCGTCCCGCCGGCGCGGCATGGCAGTGCAAGTGCGCCGGCTTTGGTCTGGTCAAAAGTAGGCTTTTACGGTATGATAGGTTGGTTCTCAGACCTGATATCTCGGGGTGTGGCGCAGTTGGCTAGCGCGCAGCGTTCGGGTCGCTGAGGTCGAAGGTTCAAGTCCTTTCACCCCGACCATAAAAAACCGCTCACGTATGGGCGGCTTTTTTGGTTGCCGCCGAACCTTCTCGAAATTTGATGCGGCGGCCATTGATGGAACGCTTTTCCCGTCCTAGATTTCCTGAAAAGCCTGAAGTAGTCTGTGTCGCACAATCTATTTGTGCCTATGTCAGTTATGCCTGACAAAATCAGCTAGGCCTGTTCGGTTTATTAGACGGACGGCTGTGCACAAGTTGGGGAAAACTATTACCGCGTTCACCGCAAAAATCGATTGAGACGTCATCGGTTTGGCTCGTCTTGCGCGGTATAAATATGGGATTTTTAGATTCTCCTATCTGGAGGTAGGGGAAAATGAGCCAGATAGCATGAAAAGTATTGACCCCTAAATCATTTAGGGATATATTGTTTATGGAGTTCAAAAACGTGCAGGTAAGGAATTCTCAATTCGAGAAATCTCTTCTCAACAAAATCGCTCGGGTCGCAAACAGTCTCGAGCGAGAGGTGGAAAATGAGTTAAAGGTCAGTTTTGCACTGACCTTTTCTCAATTCCGGGTCCTGAATGGCCTGTTTGCGCTCGGCGAGGCGAGCGGACGCGAATTGGCCAGCAGTCTGGAAGTAACACCCGCAGTCGTCACGCGCCAGGCCGAGGTGCTGGGTTCGCGCGGTCTGATGGAGGCCAAGGCGAATCCGCGCAGTAAGCGCGAGAAGGTGTTGAAGCTGACCCCAAAAGGGGAGCAGGCGGTGTTTGAGGCGGCGGCAGTGATTGCTGACCGCCAAAAGGTGATTATGTCGGCGCTGAGCCTGAAGGACGAGACGGCGTTTGAACGGGGCTTGGACGCGCTCAATAAATCGCTGAATCAATAAGATGTCACGTCCTCTATACGAAGTACGGGAATACGGTGCAGACAAAGATAAGGTAGTATTTCTCCTCGCTGGTTGGAAAACGCGCACTTGGATGTATGATTTGTCCGCACGGCAGTTAGTCAGGCGCGGCTGTCACTGCATTGTATATGCATATGCACCGAGCGCATTCTCGCCCAATGTTGATAAGACCGTTCAAGACCTGATATCAATTAGGGATGTAATTTTGGCCCACGTTGAGGCGCTGAAGCGACAGGGCAAGTGTGAATTGCCTTGGTCGGATTTAGCTTAGGGGCAATGTTGGGCTGCATGGTCGCCGACCGCTGCCATGAAATATCTAAAGTGGTGTTTAACCTGGCAGGTAAGCATCCGGCAGAGCGGGTTTTGAACTTTTTGCGCTAAAGTTGGCGTTTGGCTCTTGTTCGGTTACGGTTGAGTTGATATACTGTTGGTATGACAGTTGTGTGGTTAGGTATTATTGTGGTTCTGGTGCTGGTTGCGGGCTTTGGGCTGGTGGTTTATTTGATGAACCGGCAGATTGCGGCGCTCAAGGAAGGCATGAAAGAGGAGGGGGCGCTCAATTTAATCAAGCAGGACTTGGTTGGCATCAATCAAACGCTCAACGACCGGCTTGAGCGTTCAACCGTGATGGTCAATGAGGCCATGAGCCGGCAGTTTGCGGCTTCGAGCCGGTTGATTAGTGAGGTAACCCGCGATCTTACCGAGCTGAAGGAAAGTAACAAGCAGGTCAAAAGTATCACCGAGGAGCTGAAACTGCTGCAAAATACTTTGCAAAATCCAAAACAGCGCGGGGTGTTGGGTGAATATTTCCTGCAAAGCGTTCTTGAAAACGTGCTGCCGCCGGAACGATTCGAGCTGCAATATAAATTCAACGATGGTGAAATTGTTGACGCAATTATCAGATTAGACCGTGGGATGATTCTGCCAATTGATAGCAAATTTTCTTTAGAAAACTACAACCGGCTCGTGGAAGAGCAAGACAAGGGCCGGCAGGAATTATTAATTCGCGCTATTAAGAATGATCTTAAAAACCGCATTGATGAAACGAGCAAGTATATTAGGCCGGCTGAAAACACTATGGACTTTGCCTTTATGTTCATTCCGAGCGAGGCTATCTATTACGATTTGCTCATTAATAAGGTCGGCACCTTGCAAACCAACGCGCGTGACCTTATTGAGTATGCCTTCCGTGATAAGCATGTGGTGATTGTTAGCCCCACGAGCTTCATGGCCTACCTGCAGACAGTTATCCAAGGCCTGCGCAGTCTGCAAATCGAGGAGAAAGCCAAAGATATCCAGCGACGGGTGGGGGAATTGGGGCAGCATATCCAGGCTCACGAAACGTATATGCAAAAGCTTGGCACCTCCCTGGGCACGACCGTAAACCATTTTAACGCCGCACATAAAGAGCTGAAGAAGATGGACAAGGATGTCGTGCGCATTGCTGATACTACTCCGGCGGTTGAGCCGCTGGTGTTAGACCGGCCCAGCAGCGACGATTAATACCGCTCCAGCTGGCTTTCGGGTATAGTGGAGGATAACAACATACAGAAAGGGCGACAGCAGTGAAGCGAGTAGTATCCGGCATTAAGCCGACCGGTGAGCTGACACTTGGTAACTACATCGGAGCGATGAAGCGGTGGGGCGAGATGAGCGCCGACCCCGAGCGCGAGCACTTTTTCTTTGTGCCCAATCTGCACGCGCTCACTTCGCGGCCTGACCCAAAGGAACTGAAGCGTGATAGCCGGAGTGCGGTGGCCTGGCTGCTGGCGTGCGGCGTCGATCATGACCACAGCTACATCTTCATGCAATCGCAGGTGCCGGCGCACTCCGAGCTCACCTGGATCCTTAATAACTATGCGACGGTGGGTGAGCTCAACCGGATGACGCAATTTAAGGACAAGTCGGCTAAGCAGGGGACTGAGGGCCAACTGGTGGGGCTGTATGATTACCCGGTGATGATGGCGGCCGACATTTTGCTCTACGATGCCGATGAGGTGCCAGTCGGCGAAGACCAAAAGCAGCATGTGGAGCTGACCAGAGATATTGCTACCCGGTTCAATAATATTCATGGCGAGACATTCATGGTGCCGCTGCCGACGGTTCAAAAGGAAGGCGCCCGCATCATGAACCTCCAAGACCCGACCCGCAAAATGAGCAAAAGTGACCATGACGATAGCGGCAACATTTTATTGAGCGATGATGAAAAGACCATCGAAAAGAAAATTATGCGGGCAGTGACCGATTCTGGCAGCCAGGTAGCTTCAGGGGCAGACAAGCCCGCGTTGACCAATCTGTTGGTCATCATGTCGGTGCTTGGCGGGAAGGAGATTCCCCAGCTCGAAGAAAAGTATGCCGGCAAGGGCTACGGTGACTTTAAGCAAGACCTGGCCGAGTTGGTGGTGCAGACATTGCGTCCATTGCAGCATACCCACGCGCAGCTCTTGAAAGAGGGCAATGAGCGGATCGATAAGGCTTTGGAGCATGGTTGGTGGCGGGCCAGTGAGCTGGCTAACGCTAAGCTTGGCCAAGTCAAAGAGATTCTTGGACTGCTCTAACTAAGTTTCGCCCATACTACAGCCAGCCGCTGTAGCGCCTGGCTTTTTCGTTTGGTGGGTCAGGGGTGCCGGGTTGAGCCGGTTTGTATCTGGTAAATATTGCAACTTTTGAGTTCTTGTGTTTTGGTACGGTTTTAACTGGTGATTTTGACAAAATATTTGTGCATAAACGTTGTTATATTTTCAACAAGGCTCGTTGGCTCAGACGTTGCGATGCAGAATATGTTGTATTATTTTGGCTCCGTAAAGGTAAATAGTCGAAATATTTTCAATATAGCATAAGAATATTGACATTCTAAAACGCTTGTGATAAGTTATGAGTACGTTCGTTGAAAGTTAAATTCTCTTCGGCACCTGCTCCCTCCGACAGTAGGGAAGACCCAGGTTAGAGATATCCCCCTTATTTCTAACCAGGGTCCGCCCTACGGTCGATAACACAGCTTTTAGCCCGGGTCCAAACCAGGCTAGCGCGCAAAGTTGGATTTTCAGTGGCGGCTGGAGGCAAACGGTTATAATCAGTTGATTGTAACCGATTGCTTCCAGCTACCCCCATGGGTAGCAGGAAGCGACCAACCGAATCAACCATTGTTTCATCGAATTATTAAGAAACAATCAAGATTCAAACCAAAACCAAAATCTATATTCAAAAACAAAACGGCTTATACAAGTACCAATAACTTGGAAACCTCATCAGTGCACACTGACTCGCCAATTTGCTCCGAATATCAGATTTACCATTACGGGGCGACTCGACGACGTCAATTACACACATATTGGACGCTTCCGCCAACCGCCCCGTAACTCCTGGAATTATTCTGCCCCCAGTCGCAAGCTGGGGGCGTTTTTGTGGCATAATGGTAATGATAACTGAGGCTGGGTGACGGGTGAGCTTGTTGGGGTGGCTGAGTTTTTGGGTAATTACCGCGGTAGCCGGCTTGGCGGTGCTGGTACTGAGTTTTGTGTTCACGTCGCCGCAGGGTCTGGGCCCGGTGGGGGTGACAATCTGGTTTGTGCTGTTGTACGTGACGCTATCGGCTGTCTTCACGCTGGCGATATTTGCGGCAAAGCACTACTTGCGGCTGCATGCGGCGGCGATGACGCGGTTGCGCTACAGTCAGCGGCAGGGTATGCTAGTAGCCGGTTTAGTAGTGGGGTGCTTGTCTTTAAGCTCCCTCAAGCAATTGAGCTGGCTGGATGCTATACTACTGGGATTAATCCTCGTGATTGTCGAGGTGTATGTGAGGTTTCGATGGCCGTAACACAAGCGGAAATGGTGGAGGCAATCCGGCAGGCGGAGAGCGTGGCTGCGCTGGAGCAGTTGCGGGTGGCGTACTTGGGACGCAAGGGGAGTGTGACTGAGCTGCTCAAGGCTGTGGGAGCGTTGCCGGCAGCCGAGAGGGCAGCGGCTGGCCAGGCGGCCAATGCGGTGCGCCAAGCGGT
>DATDME010000025.1:0-4140 GCA_036518915.1 Candidatus Saccharimonadia bacterium
ACGCCGGTGGCCGGCGTACGCAGCTGGTGGCTGGCCAGCGACACAAATTCATCCTTGGCCCGGTCGAGCCGCCGCTCCGACTGGATGCCTTTGAGATATAGGTAGTACACCAGTATGGCCAACAGCAGGGTGATGCCGAGCGAGGCCAGACTAACGTCGCGCGAGGCCTTGGCGAGCAGGTTGATGCGGCGCTGGTCGGCCTCAAGCTGGGCGATGTCGCCCCGCTGAATGGCGTCGGCCAGCGAGACGACTTCGCTCATGTAGGCGGTTTCGGTGCCGTCATCAATGGCGGCAGTGGCCCCCGCGGCGTCACCCGAGCTGTAGAGTGCCAGGATGCGGTCTTGCTCGCTGAGCAGGCCGGCCACCCGCGGGCGCAGCTGCCGCGCCTGGGCCGCAGTTTCGGCGGTGGCAGTGTAGTGCTCAATGGCGTCAAGATGGTGGCCCAGGTTGGTGACCTGCTGCCGGTACGCCTCAAGGTCGTTGGGATTGCCAGTGAGGATATGCTCACGTTCGAGGCTGGCGGCCCGCTGGATATCGGCCACCAGCATTTCGAGCTCAACGCGGCTATCGTTGTAGTTTTGCGCACCCTGGCGGTAAATGAGCAAGGCGCTCAAGCCTACCACGGTGGCGGCAGTCGTGATAAACGCCAGGCCGGTAATCGCTCCTAATGCAATAAACAGGTACCGGTTGGAATATTGTCTCAGTTCGCGTGGCAGCACGGCGCACCTTGCCAGTTTGGCTTACTCCTCTTCCGCATTATAGCGGGGACTCGCCTCAGCTTAAAATGCCGCCCGGCGCGCTCGCAGCGCGTTGATAATGACAGCCACGTCCACGGCTTCTTGCAGCAGCGCGCCCACCACGGGTGGAATGGCCCCGGTGGCGGCCACCAGCATGAGGATGAGGCTGAGGCCAATGCCCACCAGAATGCTTTGCTTGGCGATGCGCACCGCCGAGCGGGCGATGGCAATGGCGACCGGCAAGCGGCCCAAGTCGTCGAGCATGATGACGACATCGGCTGACTGGCTGGCGGCAGTGGATCCTTTGGCGCCTAGGGCAATGCCAACGTCACTGGCCGCCAGGGTGGGGGCGTCGTTGACCCCGTCGCCGACCATGGCGACCGGGCGCCAGCTGGCCGGCAGGGCGGCCAGGGCGGCCACTTTGTC
The DNA here is from genome assembly GCA_036518915.1 of Candidatus Saccharimonadia bacterium. Classification (GTDB taxonomy): domain Bacteria; phylum Patescibacteriota; class Saccharimonadia; order UBA4664; family UBA4664. The sequence goes on from DATDME010000025.1 coordinate 1,164, forward strand.
GGCCGGCAGGCAATCGGCCCGCACGTCGGTGAGGCCAAGCCGCCGGGCGACGTGGCGGGCGGTGGCGGCCCGGTCGCCGGTGAGCATGAGCCGGTGGTGCAGGCCGAGCCGGCCGAGCTGCCGCAGCACCGCCGGAGTTTCGGGGCGAATGGCGTCGGCAAACTGGATGGCGCCGGCGTATTGGCCGTCGATGGCCACAAACGTGCTGGTTTGGATGTGGGGCGAGCGCAAGTTTTCGGGCAGTGGAATGCCGGCGCTGGCGAGGTAGGCGGGGCGGCCGACCACCACAGTTTGCCGCCCAACGCGGCCGCGCAGGCCCAGGCCGGCGTCTTCACGGAATTGGCTCACCGGCGCCAGCGGCAACTTGCGGTGAGCGGCCGCCGCCACAATCGCGGCGGCCAGGACGTGGCTCGAACCGCGCTCCAGGGCCGCCGCGGCGGCCAGCACATCGTCGGCGCGGAAGGGCCGCTGGGGGCGCACGGCGGCCACCTCGGGGCGGCCGAGCGTGAGCGTGCCGGTTTTATCAAACGCCACGCTGCGCAGCCGGGCCAGGCGTTCCAGGGCCGCCCCGGATTTGGCGATGATGCCAGCCCCGGCCGCCCGGCTCATACCGGATACAATCGCTACCGGCGCCGCAATTAACAGCGGGCAGGGCGTGGCCACCACCAACACCTCCAGTGCGTGAAGCGGCTGGCCCGACACGGCCCAGGCCAGGCCGGCAATCGTCAAGGCCATCAGCGTAAAAGGCAGGCTGTACCGGTCTGCCAGGCGCACGAGCGGTGAGCGGCGCGAGCCGGCGTCTTGGACCATGGCCACAATTTGCGCGTATTGGCTGGCGGCGCTGGTGCGCACGGCTTGGGCGTGGATGAGGCCAGTGGTGTTGACGGCGCCGCTGAGCAGGCTGTCGCCGGGCTGTTTGGGCACCGGCAGGCTCTCACCGGTGATGGCCGCCTCGTCAAAGCTGCTGGCGCCGCTGGTAACGGTGGCGTCAACCGGCACGACTTCGCCCGGCTTGATGAGCAGTTCGTCACCGGGCCGCACGTGGTCTACGGGCGTATCCTCAGCCCGGTGCCCGCGCCAAACGTGAGCCAGTTTGGGCGCGCGGTCGAGCAGGGCGGTGAGCTCGGTTTTGGCATGACGCTCGGCCAGGTCTTCCAGAAGCTCGCCGGTTACCATCATGACCACAATTACCATGGCGGCGATGTCTTCGTGCATGATGACGGCGGCGGCCACGGCAATAATGGCCAGCACATCAATGCCCACGCCGCCGCCGGTGACGGTGGCTACCATGTGGCGCACGTTCGGGATAACTGAGTAGATCGCCACGACCACCACCAGGCCATGCGCCAGGCGAGCCCAGCCAGCCAACGGCAACCACCAGGCCAGGGCTAAGGTGATGAGTCCGAGCCAGAGTCTAAAACGTAACATGTCGGAAGAAGCGGCGTTTGACAAATTCGGCACACACTAAGTATGCGGCCGTAATCACGATGATGGCTGTGATGGCGCTCAAGGGCAGCGGGCCAAATTTGAAGTAACGAGCCAGCGGGCTGAGCGCCACGGTGTAGCCGATGATGACTGTGCTGAGAGTGCTAATGACGAGGTATGGACTGGGCCGGCTCTGCACAAACGGGATCTGGCGGGTACGAATCACGTAGACCACCAGGGTTTGGGTGGCGACAGATTCCATGAACCAGCCAGATTGAAACGAGGCCTCGCCAAAGTGAAACACCCACAGCAGCACGGCGAAGGTAGCAAAATCAAACACGGAGCTAAGCGGCCCAAAGACCCACATGGCTTTGCGCAGCACGCTCATGTCGAGGCGGTGGGGTTTGGCGAGGGTCTCGGCGTCCACGCCATCGAGCGGCAGGGCAAACTGCGAGGTGTCGTACAGCAGGTTGGTGAGCAAGATTTGCGTGGCGCGCAGCGGCAGGAACGGCAAAAATAATGAGCCGCCGGCCATAGAAAACATGTTGCCAAAGTTCGAGCCCAGCGACATCATGAGGTACTTAAAGGTGTTGGCAAAGGTGCGGCGACCCTCCAGCACGCCGTTATGCAGGTCGGCCAGGCTCTTGTGCAGCAAAATGAGGTCGGCGGAAGATTTGGCCACGTCCACCGCGTTGTTGACGGAAATGCCGACGTCGGCGGCGGAGAGGGCCGGGGCGTCATTGATGCCATCGCCCAGGTACCCCACGACGTGGCCGGCTTTGCGCAGCGCCTGGATGATGGCCAGCTTTTGCTCGGGGTTGACCCGGGCAAAGATGGTGGTGCGCTCGACCGCGTCTTGGAGCTGGTGGGTGGCGAGCTTGGCCAGGTCGTCGCCGGTGAGGACGCCGCTGATGGGCAGGTTAATATCGGCGGCGATTTTGCGCGTCACCAGGGCATTATCGCCGGTGATAATTTTGACGGCGATGCCCGAGGCGGCCATTTTTTCGAGGGTCGGGCCCGACGAGCCCTTGGCCGGGTCAAGGAAGGCCATGAAGCCCTGGAAAACCATGCCCCGCTCGTTGGCCGGCTCGTAGCTCGGCAGGCTTTTAATGGGGGCGGTGGCGACGGCCAGCACGCGGAAGCCCTCGGCGCTGAGGCTGTCGTACTGATCGGCAATTTCGGCCTTAATGGCCTCAAAAGGGCGGCCGTCGGCGTAGTGGGCGCATACGCGCATGACTTCTTCCGGCGCGCCCTTGGTGACCAGGAGCCGGCCGCGGCCGTGTTCCACCACCACCGACTCGCGTTTGCGCTCAAAATCGTAGGGGATTTCATCGAGTTTGCGGTAGGTTTTGATGTTGACGCGGTGGCGCTGCACGGCGTCGTCGAGCGGGTTGCGGAAACTAGTGGTGTAGACGCTGGCAAGGTAGCCGTACAGGAGAACATCGGCCGAATCATGGCCAAAGCCATCAACGTGGCGCACGAGGGCGATGTGATCTTCGGTGAGGGTGCCGGTTTTATCGGTGCAGAGCACGTCCATGGAGCCGAGGTTTTG
>DATDME010000026.1:0-9830 GCA_036518915.1 Candidatus Saccharimonadia bacterium
TTAGCTGGTTTAGATTTGTTATTCTTGGACTGGGTAGAATACATTGTTAGCTCCTTCAAGCTTCATTGTACCTACCCGCTTTTTGCACTAATTTTGAACTAATTATTATGCAAGCTTACACACTGAAAGCTTACAGTACCCATATCAGCGGCTGTCTGGCTCGAAATTCCGGGTACAACAAAACAGGCCCGGTCAGACCTGTTTTGCAGCGAAGTGAGGTGAAGTTAGTAGTGGGCCGAACCTTTACGCGGCCTTGCGGTCGTCCTGGTCGTCCTTGGAGTTGTCACGGTTGCGGGCTTCGCCACCGTGACGCCCCGCGGCCTGGACGTCTTCCTTCGACCGGTTGGCAAAGTTGCCCGGGTTGTTTTCCTTGCCCTGGTGGCTGCCGATCTCAGAGTAGAACTCTGGACCCCGCTCCTTGAGTACCTTCTCGCCGCCGAGCTTGCCGGCTTCTGAGGCGCTCATTTTCTGGTCATTGTTGTGTGACTGGGTCTTCTTGTCTTTCTCATCCGATGTGGCCATGTATGTACTCCCGTTAATACCCAGCCATCGTAGCACTGCTTGTTAGGCCTGTTATCGAGTGATGTTACGATTTTCCGCGCTATAATAGCGGACTGCTTCAGAACATCATCTCAACCGGATACCAGGTTAACGCACGGGCGCGGTACCAATTTGGCCCTGTAAAGGCACCGAAGGCACATAACCCGGCTGAAGCGCAGTAACCCCGGCCGCGGCCTGGTAACTGGCCGAGGCCAATGTGCTATTGATGGCGGTAGCGCTGTTTTGCAGCTGCGTGGCCGTGAGGGGCGCCACACTCAGGCTGGCCTGAGCCACTGGCGCGCCGGGCACGGCCGGGGGCGCAGCCGGTATGAGTAGCTGGGCGAAGGCCACCCCAAAAGCCATCATGGCGGCCGCCCAAATGACGGCCAGGCCTAGGCGTGCCCAGTTCTGCCCTGGCCGCGCTGCCGACTGTTCCGAGACCGGCAGGGTGGGCGTGAGAGCCAAAGTTGGCTGAAACGGGACCGCCATCAGGCCCTCGCCAAATACTGGCGGCTGGTTACGGCGGCTTTTGGGTGCGGGCTTGGGTTTGGCGGGCGCAGACATGCGGTTCATCTCCTTCACCCTCCAGTTAGCGGGTTATGTTTGGGCGGACTTGGCGAGCGGCGCCAGTTTGGCCTCGTGCTCAAAGATGCGGGCCAAGTAGCGGCCGGTATGGCTACCCGTCACCTTGGCGACATTTTCTGGCGTGCCCTGGGCAATGACGGTGCCGCCGCCTGAGCCGCCCTCCGGGCCCATGTCGATCAGCCAATCGGAGGATTTGATGACGTCGAGGTTGTGCTCAATGACGAGGACGGTGTTGCCGGTTTCCACCAGAGCGTTGAGCACGCCGAGCAGACGGTGGACGTCTTCGAAGTGCAGGCCGGTGGTGGGCTCGTCGAGAATGTAAAGCGTGCGGCCGGTGCTGCGGCGAGCCAGCTCGGTAGCCAGTTTGATACGCTGGGCCTCGCCGCCGGAGAAGGTGGTGGCAGATTGGCCGAGGTGGATGTAGCCCAAACCCACATTGTTGAGGGTCTCCAGTTTGCGGCGGATGGCCGGGATGTTCTCAAAGAATTTCACGGCTTCTTCGACGGTCATGTCGAGCACATCGGAAATGTTTTTGCCTTTGTAGAGGATTTCCAGGGCTTCGCGGTTGTAGCGGCGGCCCTTGCACTCTTCGCAGGTTACGTAGACGTCGGGCAGGAAGTGCATTTCGATCTTGATGATGCCGTCGCCGCGGCAGAGCTCACAGCGGCCGCCCTTGACGTTGAAGCTGAAGCGGCCACTTTTGTATCCGCGGATTTTGGCTTCGGGCACCTGCGCGAATAGCTCGCGGATGTCGGCGAACACGCCGGTGTAAGTGGCGGGGTTGGAGCGCGGGGTGCGGCCGATCGGGCTCTGGTCCACGGAAATAACTTTGTCGAGGTTGGTGAGGCCGACGATGTCGTCGTGGCGGCCGGGCACGTCGCCGGCGCGGTGGTAGACCTGGGCAAGTTTCTTGGCGAGGATGTCGTTCACGAGCGATGATTTGCCGGAACCGGACACGCCGGTGACGCTCACCAGCTTGCCGAGCGGGATCTCCACATCGACGTTCTTGAGGTTGTGTTCGCGGGCGCCTTTAACCACGAGCGACTTGCGATTGCCCGGCCGGCGCTTTTTGGGCGTCTCGATGCGCTTGGTCCCACTGAGGTATTGGCCGGTCAGCGATTCGGGGGTGGCGGCCACTTCGTCAGGCGTGCCGGCCGCCACCACCCGCCCGCCATGCTCGCCGGCCGCCGGGCCAATGTCGATGACGTAATTGCTGGCGCGGATGGTGTCTTCGTCGTGCTCTACCACAATGACGGTGTTGCCGAGGTCGCGCAGGCGCTCCAGGGTGGCGATGAGGCGGTCGTTGTCGCGCTGGTGCAGGCCGATGCTCGGCTCGTCGAGAATGTACAACACGCCCATGAGGCTCGAACCAATTTGGGTGGCCAGGCGGATGCGCTGGGCCTCGCCACCTGCTAGCGTGTTGGCGGAGCGGTCGAGCGTGAGGTACTCCAGGCCGACGTCGCGCAAAAAGTTGAGGCGGGCGCGAATTTCTTTGAGGATTTGCGCGGCGATTTGCTGCTCGCGCGCGCCGAGCTTGGCGTTGAGGCTGTTGAACAAGTTAGTGGCATCGCCGATGGAGAGGTGCGTCAGGTCAACAATTGACTTTCCGTCGACCGTGACAGCCAGAATTTCCGGCTTGAGGCGCTGGCCATGACAAACCGGGCACTCGCGCTCGGCCATATACTTTTCGATTTCTTTGCGGACAAAGTCGGAATCGGTTTCGTGGTAGCGGCGCTCCATGTTGGGAATGACGCCCTCGTAGGTGGTGTGGTAGGTGCGGCCGCCCGGCCCGCGCATGGTAATGTCGTGGTCGCCGGCGCCGTAGAGAATTACCCGCAGGTCGGACGGTTTCATCTCGGTGATGGGGGTGTCAAGCGAGAAACCAAAGGCCCTGGACACACCTTCGAGCAGTTTGGCGTACCAGTTCATCCGGCTGGTGGTCTTGGCCCACGGGCGGACGGCGCCCTCGGACAGCGTCAGGCGGCGGTTGGGAATGACGAGTTCGGGGTCAACTTCAAGGCGGGTACCCAGGCCGGTACAGTGCGGACAGGCACCGTGCGGCGAGTTGAATGAAAAATTGCGCGGAGCAATGTCCGGCAGACTAACATCGCGGTGCTCGGGGCAGGCGTAGTGCTCGCTGAAGTTGCGGATGATGCTGGTGTCTGCTTCCAGTACACGGATAATGCCCTCACCGAGGTTGAGGGCCTGTTCGACAGATTCGGTGAAACGCTGGCGGATTTCGGGATCGACGGCCACGCGGTCGACCACGGCCTCCACCGTGTGTTTGCGTTGCTTGTCGAGGTCGGGGAATTCATCAATGTCATAAATGGTGCCGTCGACGCGCAGGCGGGTGTAGCCGGCTTTTTTGAGCTCCAGGGCGGTGCCGCGGTGCTCGCCTTTTTTGTCGTCGATGACGGGCGCCAACAGCATCAGCCGCGTGCCGGCCGGCATTTCCAGGACCTGATCGACAATTTGGCCGGCGGTTTGGCGCACCACCTCGCGCCCACAAATTGGACAGTGCGGCACACCGATGCGGGCATACAGCAAGCGCAAGTAGTCATAAATTTCGGTGACGGTGCCAACGGTAGAGCGCGGGTTGCGCGAGCTGGATTTCTGGTCGATGGAGATGGCGGGGCTGAGGCCGTCGATTTGGTCGACGTCGGGCTTTTCCATCAGGCCGAGGAATTGGCGGGCGTAGGCCGACAGCGATTCCACATAGCGGCGCTGACCCTCGGCGTAAATGGTGTCAAAAGCCAACGACGATTTGCCTGAGCCAGACAGGCCGGTAATTACCACCAGCTGGTCGCGCGGGATTTCTACATCAATATTTTTGAGGTTATGCTCCCGGGCGCCCCGGACAATAATTTTGTCAGTCATCGGCTCTCCTACCCTCTCCACGGCCAGCCAGATGACCGGGTGTTACGGGTAGTTATTCTACACGCAAATGTGAGGTATATCAATGTCTAGAGCGGCATATAATGCTTACGCGAGGCGGCTAGGCGCGCTGTCGCACGGCGTGTTTAAGTTTGCCCAATTCGCCATAGACATCTTCAAACGCCGGTTCAAGGATATCGCCCCAAAATGCCATGAGGCGCTCGTCGATAATTTCGGGGACCGTATCAGAAATAATATTCATCACGATGCCCGGAACCTGCTCCTGAATGGACTCATCAACCAGTCGCTTGGTGTGCGCCCGTTCGTTGACGAGGGCTGCTTCCAAAATTCCTTTGATGTCGTCCAGCCTAAAATCGACGTTCGCCATGTCCATGCCCTTTGTTACTCTCAGTATATCTGCCAACTACAGATTCATAATAGCGAACATTTGCCGAACGTTCAAGTGCCCAAATGCTTGTTATAAATGGGAAAGCGCCCTCCCGGCTCAGCTGGCTGCTGAGTATCGGGAAGGCGCATCCGCGAAGAGCGCCGTGTAGGCCGGCGTCCGCCGGTGACGGCATCCTTGCCCCCTTAGGACGTGACGGATAGTTTGCGCATGGTCGCTAATCTGGATGATTAGCGCTGTTTGTTGGCGGGGGCCTCAGCCGGTTTGGTTTAGCCGGCGCGGCGCGCCCGGGCGTTGCTGCGCTTGAGCGCGCGCCGCTCGTCCTCGGAGAGCCCGCCCCAGACGCCGGCGTCCTGACTGGTCTCGAGTGCCCACGCGAGGCACTTCTCGAGAACTCTGCAGTTCCGGCAGACGACCTTGGCCTCCTCGATCTGCAGCAGTGCGGCACCCGTGTTCCCGATCGGGAAGAACAGCTCCGGGTCCTCGTCGAGGCATGCTGCCCGATGACGCCAGTCCACTGGAATCACTCCTTCTCGTACGTCAGGGTTTGGTTTACTCCGCATAACTTCGCGGTTGACATATTATACCAGAAAACTTATTAGATTACAACCCCCATGACATCTTGGCATCGATTGCAGCCCTACAGACGCTTTGACCCCGCCCCCACCGGGACGCGAGGTCGCAGCGGGAGCGGGGCCTGAATGGGAGGTCCGCTCGGGGTGGCTCAGAAGGGACGGGCGTCCGATTCTATCCCGCCGTACGGGCCGTCGGGGTCGGGCATACCGTCGCGGCTGTAGCCGTCGGTGTCGGGCGGGCCGACCGGTTCGGTGCCGGTCTCGCCGTCAGGCGCGAATGGGCAGTTGCGGGACATGACTCCTCCTTAGAGTCTGATACGGGCGAAGGCCCTTTCGAGGCCCTCCTGGACTTCCAGCGGGTAGCCGGTGTTGTCGATGTGTGGCATCCGGACGTACTCGGGCAGCTCGATCGTTGATCCGGCCGGCGCGAGCGCCCGCTGGATGCGGTGGGCGGCCACCCACTTCACCAGCCCATCGTTGCCGACGGTGGTGTCGCCGTCGACGCCGATAGAACACATGGCCACGCCAGCCTGGACGAGGCTGCTGAGCTCGTGCGGCTGCACCGGCTGGTATCCGACAAGTCCCAGCAGCCCAACGAGGTAGCGGACCTGGTCGACATAGCACGACAGGAAGCTGTCGTGCATCGCAGCTTCGCCGGCCTTCACCAGTTTGGGATCGGCGCCCGCTCCCAAGTTGCCCAGATCGTGCACCGGGAACCGGCCGAAGACGAATGGCGAGAGCAGGTTGAGCAGGGGCCCCGGCCGCAACAAGTACGACAGGTAGGCCCAGTATCCCGGTACGAGCGTGTCGACGCCATCCGGAGCATCGTGCGTGATAAGCCGGATGTTGAACCGGTTACGCTGGTTGGCGTTGGTCCGGGCGAAGTCGATACCGACGCAACCACCGCAAGATTGTCCGAAGACAATCAGGTCGCGATAGCCGGCTTCCCACAGCTGGTGGGCCGCCGACTGAATAACGTCGGTGACAACGAAGCGGTAGGGGTCGTAGTTGACCGCGAAGACGTCGGCCCGAGCCACCAGCTGCGACAGCACCGGCTGGATGGTTATCGTGCCATCCGCCAGTACACCGGGGAAGTACAGCACTGCCCGGCGTTTACCGCGCAAGCTCGGATCGTTGGCGGGGTATTTTGTGAGCCGGGTGGTCGTATTCCAATGGGCTACGGTGTTGGCGGCATAGTCGCCGGCCAACAGGTACGCTAGACCACCCCAACCGGCGCCCTTCAGGAGCGCGCGGCGGGAAACTGGTGTGGCCAACAGCCATCACCACCCTTCATGAGAAGGAGTGAGCGGACAAAAAAACGGTCCCCGGCCTGAGTTAGGCGAGGATCGTTATACTATAACACAATATGCAGATTTTTGCTACTTTCGTTCCTTGAGGTGGCTGACTAGCAGCTTCTGATACAACGACACCGCCCGAGCCGACATCCGACTTTGCCGGTAGTCGTTATCGGCGTCCATGACCACCCGGTGGTGGGTGCCCGCTTTTAGCTCGGCATAGACTTTGCGCAAGCTGTCGGCCAGGGCGTTGATTGAGTCATCGGCCACCAGATAGTAGGCGTCCGGTGGGAAATCTTCGGCGATAAGTTTGTCTGATAATATAGACGGCGTGCCAAGCATGGCGGCTTCAAGCACCGTCATGCCTTGCGTTTCAAAGCCAATCGAGGTTTGAACGAGCGCATCGGCCGAAGCGATCGCGGTCATGACGTCTTGGTAGGACTTATGCCCGTTGAAGTGAACGCGGCCTTGCAAATGATGCCGCGCGACAAATTGCCGGCCCGGCTGAAGCAGCGCTCCGGTGCCAAAAATCTCGTATCGGGCCGGCACATCGGCGGCGGCAATGGCCGCCAAAAGCTCCATGAAGCGTTTTTCTTGACTCAGCCGACCCAGCCAAATAAAGGTTGGCTCCGGCGCAGGGGTGCGAGTAACGCTCGCTAGCACATCGTCATCAATGCCGTTCGACATCACCTCGACCGGCTGCCGCACGCCATGTTCCTGCAAACTGCGCGCGAAATGTTTGCTGGGGGTGAGCACCAGGTCGGCGTGGGCAGCTAAGTTGCGCACTTGGGTCCAGGCGTCGGTCCAGGCGCCGGCCCGAGCCGGCCCGAGCATATAGGCCGAAGAGGCGGCAAGCCCACAATTGAGCAGGCCGCCGAGCACCGGACCCAACAGCTTGGCCGCGGTAAAGGCGACGTTGGTATGATAGGTGATGACAGTTGGCAGATTATGCCGCTTCGCAAAGGCGAAACCGAGGATGGCCGCCCAATAATCAGCCTGGATGTGAACAATGTCAATGGGCGGCAGTTGGGCGAATTGGGCGTCCAAAGCTTTCAGCTTACGCTTGGTGGGAATATACATCCGGTATTCGCCCTGAAGATGCCATGAGGGCACCCTAATGTGCGCGGGACTTGGCTGATCGGCCTTGGTCGCTGGACAACACAACGTGACGGTATGGCCCAAGCGCTCCAGATACTTCTTCTGCAATTGGACCGAGTTTTGCAAGCCACCAAGGGTGGTCTCGGGCTGGTCAAGAAAGATGGCTATATGCATGTGTCGGAAATCGCCCGCATTGTGCTTATGATTATAGCCGAAAATATTTGGTCGGGAAACAACCGCGCAAGATGAGTTTCACAGGGTGCGCTCCAGGTAATCCCGCACCAGACGGGAGACTTCATCGGGCAATTCGTAGTGCAGCAAATGCCCCGAGCCCGATACCTCCGCCAGAGTGGCGTGCGGCAGTTGGGCCGCAAATTTGCGGGCATCGCGGGTATTTACGAGCCCGTCGTTTTGGCCGGTAATAATGAGTGTGGGGATGGTGAGGTAGCGGGACCGCTCCCCCATCGTGTCGCCGGTGGACGAGACGTACGCCTCGCGCAGCGCGGCCGTGCTGTTGTAGCGGCGGAAGCCGATCACGTGGCGGTCGGAGATGCGCCGGCGCAACTGGCGGTCTTTGGTTTTGGTAAAGGCGACCGACGTGACAATAATCGGCCAAGCGCTGTGCATAAACTTGCGGCTGCCCTGTTCGGGCAGGGCCTTGGTGCCCAACCAAAAATAGATTTTGCCGGGCAGCAATTTTAGGGTGTTGAGGCCGCGCATGGGTTGGGCAATAATTGGGCTTAGCAAGATGACCGCGCGGGCCAGCCCCGGCCGGCGTTTGAGCATTTCGGCCACGACGACGCCCCCCATTGAGTGGCCAAACAGCACCAGGTTGGTGAGCTGCAGTCGGTCGATGAGTGCCAGCATGAGGTCGGTCGCGCCCTCAGTGGTGTGTGGACGCTCGGTCATGGCCAGCGAATCGCCAAATGGCGGCAGGTCGGGCGCGATGATGTGGTAGTCGTCTAGGCCGGCGATGATTTCGGCCAGCCCATCATGGGTGCCGCGGAAGCCATGCACCATCACGATGGTGGTGGGCCGACCAGGGTTGTATTCCCAATAAGCGACATCGCCACCAAACAGCTTGAGGCGGTGCGGGGTGCCGGTTTCCGGGGGAATCGGCCAGGTGGGTGACCCGGGAGCGTAACGGTTATTGTGTTTGGGCATGGTTTAGGGGCGCCGGCGGCGCAGCGTTAAGAGGAAGTAGCAACTAAACACCATGATAATACCCGCCCAGGACGCCACGAAGCCCCAGGTGGTGGTGCCCAGATCGGGCCACAGCAGGTTGAGGGCTAAAATGTTGGCGATGCTACCTTGCTGGTGGTCGGACGTGAACAGGGCGATGAGAAAGACGATGGTGAGATGGAGCGTGGCCCCGGTTAGCACGGTGTACTTGAGGGCCTGCACAAATGGGTGTTGGAAAGTGAGCTTCATGGTACTTTTTAGTCTACCATGCCTGATGGGGCCGTAGCGCTGGTAGTATATAATGTCAGCATGAAAGTTCTTCTCGCTTCTGATCAGTTTTGGCCGATGGTAAGTGGTGTGGCCACAGCTGGGCGCAACCTAGCCTCGGGCCTGGCTGCCGCCGGCCACGAAGTTCTCGTAATCGCTCCTTCTCAAACCGGCCATCCCTACGAAGAGACTGACCGCAACTACCACATTACCCGCACTCGCTCGGTGCCGGTGCCGGCCCGCGAAAACCTGCGGATTTCGGTAGCTTTTCAAAACGAAATTAAGCGGATTATTGAGGAGTTTGGGCCGGATATTGTTCACGTTCATACCCAACTGACGGTCGGCTTGACCACCATTCGCATGGCGCGCAAGCTGGGCTTGCCGATTGTGGCCACCAACCACGCCATGCCGCAAAATATCATCGATAACCTGAAGTTTTTGGTGCCGGTCGCCAAGCCGGTCAGCTACATCCTGATGGAGTATGGGCCCCTGCTGTACAAGGGGGCGGACCACATCATCATGCCAACCCAGGGAGCGATTGACATCTTTAAGCCTGACGCCTTTAGCGGTGCACCCATCACAGCCGTGTCGAACGGCATTGATTTAAGCTCGTCGAGCCCCGGACCGGTGCCAAAGTCGCTGTACCGGCATTACCACCTGCCCACGAACGAACCGATCGTGACCTACCTGGGCCGCCTGGACGCCGAAAAACACCTCGAGGTCGTCGTGCGGGCTTTGGCCGTGCTGCGCCAGCGCGGTGAGGCGGTGCACGGGCTGTTCGTGGGCACCGGCAACACCGAGGACAAGCTGCAGAACCTGGCAAGCGAGCTGGGCATTGCCAAGCACGTCACGTTTACCGGCCGGGTGAGCGATGAAGACCGCACCTTGCTGCACCGCGTGGGCACGCTGTATGTGATGCCCTCGCCGGTGGAGTTACAATCGCTCTCCACGTTAGAGGCGATGGCCTCGGGCCAGCCGATCATCGCGGTGCGCAACGGCGTGTTGCTT